>NZ_SOGD01000037.1:0-95195 GCF_004402345.1 Cryobacterium sp. TMT2-15-1
CCGCTCCAACGCGTTCCTGCGGGTGCTGAAGAACGACGGCATCACCGGGTCGATGGGCCGCGTCGGCGCATGCGGTGACAACGCGGCGATGGAGTCGTTTTTCGCCCTGCTTCAGAAGAACGTCCTCGATCGGCAGCGGTGGTCAACCCGGGAGGAACTGCGCCTGGCGATGGTGGTCTGGATCGAGCGCACCTACCACCGCAAGCGCCGGCAACGCCGCCTCGGTAAGCTCACCCCGATCGAGTTTGAGACAATAAACGTGGCCCTCAAGGCCGCCTGAAACCACTAACCCTTTGAGNCCTGAAACCACTAACCCTTTGAGCCAACTGAACTCGGGGCAGTCCCATCAGGATGGGGCGGGAGAGCACCGCACGTGAGTGCGGGCCAGGATCCTAGATCCAGTCGTTGCGTTTGAAGAGGAAAAACAACACCGTGGAGAAGCCCACGATCAACGCTACCGAAGTGAAGAAGCCTCCGATCTCTCCGAAGCCGGGGTAGGGCACGTTTTGGCCGTAGAAGCCGGTGACGGCCGTCGGTACGGCGATGATGGCGGCATAGCCGGTCACCTTCTTGGTGATCACGTTGAGCCGGTTTCCCTGGAGGGCCAGATTCGCTTCGAGGATACTCGTGGCGAGGTCGCGCAGGCTCTCCGTCCATTCCATAGCGCGCAGTACATGGTCGTAAACGTCCTGAAAGTATGGACCCATTTCGTCGGCCACAAGGTGAAGGTCGCGGCGGAGGAGCGTGTTCACCACTTCGCGCATCGGCAGGATCACCCTCCGGAGCGTTACCAGGCTCTTCCGGAGCGCGAAAGAACTTCGTTGCAGGGCTTCCTGGTCGGCCGAGGGCACGAACAGCTGGTTCTGGAGCTCTTCGATTTCCTCGTCGAGGGTTTCTACCGCCTCGAAGTAGCCGTCGACGAGGTAGTCCAGCAGTCCGTGCAACAGGAAGGCGACACCATGCTTCGCCAAGTCGGGGGAAGAGTCCCATCTTGCAACCACAGCGTCCAAATCGATGCTTTTCTCTTTGTGCACGGTAACCAGCGCGCGGGCCGTGATGAAGGCGGCAATCTCGTCGGTGGTAACCGCTTTCGAGGCCGGATCGAAGCCGACAGCGTAAGCAGACAAGAACGAGTGATCGGGATAGTGATCGAGCTTCGGCCGCTGACGCAGTTTTGTAGCGTCTTCGACGGCCAACTCGTGCAACCCCAGCTCCTCGGTGAGTAGTGCGAGGTCGGCACCATCCGGGGTACAGAGGTCCACCCAAACCACGGTGTTGGGCAACTCAAGATGTTCGGACACATCGCCCAGCGCAAAGTTCTCGTCGATGAGGACACCATCGCGGTAACAGCGGGTACGAGGAGTGGGCACGGCACAGTCAACCATGTCCACCCGTGATCTTCTGGGACCTCGATTTCGCGATTCACGAAGGTGCATCGGGCGACAATCCTTGCCCAAACGGCATGGTCTTCGCACTGTTACGTCTCTGGCATGCGCAAGGACCCAGTCCCTGGTGGCCACACGGATCCCCGCCAACCTCCGGCTGGATCATCGGACCCGAGTCCCGCTGGAGGCGGCCGGGGCTTGGCTCATGTGATGCGCGGCCGGATTAGTGTTCGGTCCAGCAGCCCAGGATGGCAGTAGCTACTTGATAGGAAAACGCGGTGCGGGTGACGCCATGCGGCCCGACCTTCTCCGTCAACTTTCTGGCGTCAACTTGTAACGTCATGTTGTCTTTGAGGAAGACGACCACGCCGCCTGTAGTTTCGTAAGCAGGCAATCCGAGATTCGCGAGTCCTTCAATGGGTTGGACTGGGGCGAGGTTTCCCTGCATCGTGTCGAAGTAGCTGCGGGCAGACGCTGCGTCCGAGGATTCCTGCACCGAGATCACGAATTCTCCATCAGTCAGATGGTAGGTGCAGGTGTATTGGCGAGTGATCCAGCTGTCGACGGAGTGTGGCGGGGCGGCGAGAGCCAGCGCACGTGTGATGTTGTCGCGTGTTTCGGTGCCACAAATCATCTGTGATGCTGCGGACGGTCCTGCCTCCGCGGTGTCTGCCGAGCTCGACTGCGGAATCGGGGAGGCCGACGTGCCTGGCATGGACATTCCGGGGGCCATTGTGTTCACGGCGCCGGAGGAGGTGGTGGCGCATCCAACCAGCAAAGCCGTGGAAGCCACCGCGATCGCAAGCACCCAGACACGCCTGTTGATACGCGTCGTCGTCCTGCTACGCCGCATGGCTGGACACCAAGCTGGCATAGACAACAACATTATCCGGGTACGTGCGAGTGGTTTCGTCGAACTCTCCACCGCAGGTGATCAGCCGTAGTCCCGCATGATCGGTGTTGCCGTAGACGGCGAACTGCGGAAAGTCATCTTTCGGGTATTCCTCCACCCCGTCGACCACGAATACCGCCACTGTCGCATCGGCCCGGGTAACCAAAACCTCGTCGCCGGGACGCATCTCACCAAGTCGGTAAAACACCGCGCGCCCCTGCACCCTGGAGTCGACGTGACCCAGGATGACGGAAGGTCCGACCGCGCCAGGGGTGGGCGAACCGGTATACCAGCCGGCCGGAGAGGCCTCATCCAACGACGGCGTCTGCACCGTGCCGTCAGGATTTTGTCCCAATTGCATCAGGACAGAGTCCACTTCAATCGCGGGGACATTGATCTGGATGGGCTCGGAGGCGGTCAAGGTCGGACCGACAACCTGGTCAACCCGCGGAGTCGGCTGAACAGAGATGGGCTCCGGTGAGGGTGTAGCGGAGACGGACTCCGGCGATGGGGCTGACACGGCAGCCGAGGCTGGCGGTCGAGGAGGAGGAGGAGGGTTGCCCCACAGGGCAAAACCGGTCGCCGAAGAGCCGACGATGAAGAGCAGAACCGCCGCCGCGGTAGCCAGACGGCTACCGCGGCGAGGCTTTTCAGCCGGGATAATCACCGGGGATCAAACCGATCTCAGCCTCGGGCGGCAAGGCGCCGACGAATCATCACCGCGCCACCTGCCGCGGCCAGGGCTCCGGCACCAAGGGCGAGAAGACCCATGTCAGCACCGCTTGACGTGCTGCCACCGCCGGTTTCCACGCCACCATCAGGCATGTTCGCCTGCGACGCACTCAGGGCGCCGCACAGAGCCGGCGACGTTGCTGCCAGGGGCAGACTCGGAACCAAGTCACTCTTTGCGTCCTGTGCAGCTTTCGTCAACGTGGCCGGGTCCAGCCCGTGGACCACCACAACCGCCGTGCCTGCCTCAAGCGAGGCCGCGGTGGCGGCATCCAGAGTGAAGGTTCGGTTGTAGTCGTAGTTTGCACCCATCCCGGCAAGAGTCAGATCAGTTCCGGCCGCCGGACTCGTGTCGCCACTCGTGGACAACGTTGTGCCAATCGCTCCGTATGACGGCTGACCTTCGGTCGTGCTGATCACACCATCTCCATCGGCGTCAGCTGCCGTGGTGGGACACTCCCCCTTCGCACCGATGTGGATGTGCTGTACGTGCGGGTACGGCTTACCGTCGAAGGTCTCGGCCAGACCCTTGACGGTCTGAGTGACTGTGGCCTGGTCACCGGAAACCTGGATGGAGAAGGTTCCGCTACCGTTACTGCCGTTGATCGCATCGAGCGTCCCCTGATAGGACGCGTCACCAGTGGCAGCAAGAGCTGGGCCACCAGTCAAGACGGCCACGCCCAGAGCAAACGCCGGCACAAACAACACTGCTGTTTTCTTATTCATCAAAGTCCCTTACTAGGAGGTAGTTTTCGAAAACATATCGGAGCGAAAACATAAAAGAGTAATCGTCAGTTGAGTTTGTGCGTACAGGCCATATATGTCAAGAGTGGCCCTGGCCTTGATGGCCGACAGCTCACAAGACACACAGTTCACTGTGGACGGATCACGTCGGGAGTTCACTTATAGGTACACAGGCGAAGCCGTGAAGCGGGTCATCACCACCGGCAAAGCGATCGCGACCGTCCTCCGAGAGAGCGAAGTCAACGAGGCAACCCTGGTTCGCATGGCGAGATCCGTCCGAAGAAATAGAAAAGCCACCACCACCCACCGAGCTGATGCCTACTCGGTCGACGTCACCGACGATGACCCCGCCAAGGTCGAATAACGCGACGTCCGGCACCAACAAGCGGGTGTAGGTCTTTGGAAATGTCACTCAGTCGTGGTGGCAGACGGTCGGTTTCTCACAAAAAAGATCGTGAAAATGAGAGCGGCCAGAGCCGTACCGGCGAGAAGGATTAGTCCGATCGCGTAGCTGTTTTCCGCAGCGTTGTAGGTGGCCCCCATCACCAGTGGCGGGAAGTATCCGCCTAACCCACCGGCGGCGCTGACGATGCCGCTCACCGCCCCCACTCTGGCGGGCGGTGCGCTCCTCCCGATCCAGGCGAACACTCCCCCAGCTCCGAGACCGAGTGCCGACGCCATCGCGACAAAGGTGAGGCCGGCGGGGATCTCGCCATCGGGACGGAGGTTCACCACCCAGGCGAGAACGGCCACCGCCGCCAGAGACCCGGTTACCACTGGCTTCGGACCGATGCGGTCGGCAAGAATTCCGCCGATGGGGCGGAGAATAACGGCGGCAACAGCAAACCCAGCCGTTCGTGTTCCCGCGGCAGCGAGGTCGAAATCGTATATCTGGCGGAGGTACGTGGGCAGGTAGGTGGAAAATGCGACGAATCCGCCGAAGACCAGCGCATAGAGAAAACTCATCTGCCATGTCACGCCGAGCCGCGCCGCAGCGGTGAGCTTGGGAAGGAAAGGATCAGTGCTGACCGTGAATCCGGGGGCCTCTGCCATCAGAATCCATACGCATGTTGCGGTGACGAGGAGGAGCGTCGCGATGATGAGGTGAGTTGGAACGTATCCGAGCCATTCCACCAAACGTGGAGTGAAAAATGCCGACACTGCGGTGCCGCCCATCCCTGCCCCGAAGACGCCGGTTGCAAAGCCCCGTCGGGACGGTTGGAACCACTGGCTCACGAAGGGAATTCCCACCGCGAACACGGTTCCGGCTACGCCGAGCAGCAGCGCTGCAGCTACCAAGAAGGCAAATGAGTTGAGGGTTCCGGCAAGCGCCACGAGCAAAAGGACCGGGGCGGATGCAAGCAGTACCAGTGTGAACAGGAGGCGTCCGCCGAATCGGTCGGTGAGCACGCCCACTGGAATGCGGCCGATCGATCCGACGAGTATGGGCATCGCAATGAGTACGGACGTTTGAGCCGAGGAGAGGTTCATCGACTCCGTGTAGCGAATTCCGAGCGGCGAGACGCTCGTCCACGCCCAAAAGCACACGACGGAGGTGAGCGTTGCGAGGGTGAGGTTCACACCCTTGCTGCGGTGTGCTCGCTGCAGTGCCGTCATTTTCGAGCCCATTGGTGTGTCCATGGCCCGCAACTCCGATCAGCGTTTTTCCCGGGTGCGGTCCGTGGTTCCGATAGGCGCCCACCCGCGGCGCACCGGTCGAATCAGCCCGGGCTCCTGATCCCTGGACCGATAGACAATGTAGGGCCGGAAAAGGTAGTGCAGAGGTGCGGTGAAGGCGTGCACCAGCCGGGTGAAGGGCCACACAACGAACAAGAGCATGCCCACGAGGGTGTGAATGTGGAAGGAGAATGGAGCTGCGGCCATGGCCGCAACATCTGGTTGCAGGATGAAAAGCGACCGGAACCAAGGCGCCACGGTTTCACGATAGTTGTGGCCATTTTCGCCGCTGAAAACACTAGCGAGGGTGGTCCAGAGCCCCAGGATAATCGCGGCGGTCAACACGACGTACATGATCTTGTCGTTGGTGGTCGTGGCCATGAAAACCGGCCCGGTTTTGCGTCGCCGATAGATCAGAATCACAATGCCACCGAGAGTGCAGACCCCCGCAACGCCGCCGACCAGCAATGCGTTGAGGTGATAGAAGTCCTGACTCATCCCAAAAAAGAGTGTCCAGGAAATTGGGATCACCAGGCCGAAGAAGTGTCCGGCGATAACGGCGAGGAGCCCGAAATGAAATATCGGCGATCCGATGCGCAGGAGCCGGGATTCGTAGAGCTGGGACGAGCGGGTGGTCCAACCGAATTGGTCGTAACGGTAGCGCCAGATAGTTCCACCGATCAGGATTGCCACCATCACATACGGAAGAATTCCCCACAGCAGCACGTCCCACATCATGAGCTAGCGTTCAGAGGAAGCAGGCGCGGGTCGTACGGTTCGAGTCCGACACTTTCCGTCGGAGGGCCGACGCCGGCCATGGCTTGCACGGCCTGCCGGTCGGCCGGCGAGCGTCCTGGCAGCGTGGCGCAAATGCCGTCCATCACGATGGCGTACGGCGACCCGTGATCCGTGAGCGAAAGCCGGAGCATCTCGACGCTGGGCCGATACTGGATGAGCAGGTCCCGGCCCGCAACGGGGCCGGCCACAGCCGCGAACTCGAGTACCAGTGGCAGGAAATCGGGCAACTCACCATGAGTATTGGTCAGAAAGTCACTCCCCCGGTATACCTGCTTGAAGGCCGCCAGCACGTCACCCCTGCGACGGGTGTCGCCATCTGTCCAATAAGACAAGTAGAGCGGATGATGCTTACTGAGATCGAACGTCTCAACGTAGGAGCGCTGCAAGGTGCCGATTGCGGTGTTCTCAAGGTACGCAATGATCGCGGTGAGATCAGGTGCTGCCGGGCTCTGTTCGGCCAGTGCGGACCGCATCAACTCGCACCTTCCCACCAGTTGAGCGTCCGGGTAAGACAGGCACCACGAGGCTGCCTGGTAGAAGACCCGCTGCGCCAGGCTCTGAGCTGCAGCCCGGTCGCGCCTCACGGCGCACCGCCATCCGTCGGCGGGCGCAAGTCCGCTGGTGACGGCGGTGCAGCGCGGGGCCGGTCCCGTTTTTCGGGGAAAAGGCCGACGGGGGTTCCGTTGCCGTCCCAATTCAGGAGGTTAACGCGGTCCCGTAGCGTCCGCTCGCCGGCGGGAGTGTCGGAAGTCTGCCGATCTCGAAGCGCGTAGAAGTTCTCCACGGCGACGGGCGTCGGCCGACCACTCGCCTCCCCGAACGGAGAGTCTTCGTACATGCCCGGCCCGCCCTCGAAATCGACCGAGCAGCCCATCTCCTCCAGGTCGTGCGCCTGCTCAACGTGCGCCTTGGGGATGACGTAGCGCTCGTCGTACTTCGCGATCGCCATCAGTCTGTACATTTCATACATGTTGCCTGGAGACATCCCCACGGCGGCGGGGATCGACGGGTCGGGATCTTGTCCCATCGTGATACCGCGCATGTAGGCCCGCATCGCCGCGAGTTTGCGTAACACCTCGGTGACTTTGTCGGTGTCCCCAGCGGTAAAGAGCTCGGCGAGGTACTCGACGGGAATGCGGAGCGCGTCAATGGCACCGAAGAGGTTGCCGCTGTCTTCGGCATCGTGGCCCTGTTCACTGAGGAGGTCGACAATGGGAGACAGCGGCGGCACGTACCAAACCATAGGCATCGTTCGATACTCCGGGTGCAGCGGCAACGCCACTTTGTATACCTTTGCGAGTGCGTACACGGGCGATTTTCGCGCGGCTTCCAGCCAATCGCTGGGGATGCCTTGATCGAGGGCGGCGGCGGCCACCTGGGGGTCGTTCGGGTCGAGGAGTAAATCCATCTGTGCTTCGTACAGGTCGGTGACATCCGTCACCGCGGCGGCTTCGGTAACGCGGTCGGCGTCGTAGAGGAACAAGCCGAGATAGCGGAGGCGCCCGACACACGTTTCGGAGCAAACCGTGGGAAGACCGATTTCCACCCGCGGATAGCAGAACGTGCACTTTTCGGCCTTGCCGGTTTTGTGGTTGAAGTAGATCTTCTTGTACGGGCAGCCAGTGATGCATTGGCGCCAGCCGCGGCATTTGTCCTGATCGACGAGCACAATGCCGTCTTCCACGCGCTTATAGATGGCACCGGACGGGCAGGATGCCATGCAGGAAGGATTGAGGCAGTGCTCACAGATCCGCGGGAGGTAGAACATGAAGGTCTCTTCAAAGGCGAATTTGATCTTGTCCTCCGATTCCCGCCTGACCTTCTCCACAATGGGGTCAAGGTGGCCCATCTCCGGGGCGCCGCCGAGGTCATCGTCCCAGTTCGCCGACCAACTGATTTTGGTGTCCTTTCCCGTGATCAAGGATTTTGGGCGGGCCACTGGAAAGTCGTCTCCCAGTGGGGCGTCGATCAGGGTTTTATAGTCATAGGTCCAGGGCTCGTAATAGTCCTTCAACTCGGGCTGCACGGGGCTTGCGAAAATTCCGAAAAGCTTCCTTAGGCGTCCGCCCCCCTTCAGTACAAGCCGGCCCTTCTTGTTGAGTTGCCAACCGCCCTTCCACTGCTCCTGGTCCTCGTAGCGACGCGGATACCCTTGCCCCGGCCGAGTTTCGACGTTATTGAACCAGACATATTCAGTTCCAGCTCGGTTCGTCCATGCCTGTTTGCAGGTCACCGAACAGGTGTGGCACCCGATGCATTTGTCGAGATTCATCACCATGCCCATTTGAGCCATAACGCGCATCAGTACCGCACCTCTTGAGATCGCTTTCGGATTGTAGTGACCATGTCCCGCTGGTTGCCGGTGGGGCCCAGGTAGTTGAAGGCGTATGACAACTGCGCATACCCGCCAATGAGGTGGGTGGGTTTCACGAGCAGGCGGGTGACCGAGTTGTGAATTCCACCGCGGCGGCCCGTTGCCTCCGACTTCGGCACATCGATGGTGCGCTCTTGCGCGTGGTATACGTAAACGACTCCTGCGGGCATCCGATGGCTGACCACGGCGCGGCACACATACACGCCGTTGGAATTGACGCACTCGATCCAGTCATTGTCAGAAACCGAGATGGCCGCCGCATCCGTCGGGCTGATCCAAGCCGTCGGTCCTCCCCGCGATAGCGACAGCATGAATAGATTGTCCTGATACTCCGAATGGATTGACCACTTCGAGTGCGGAGTCAAATAGCGCACTGTGATCTCGGTTGTTCCGTTCGGACCGAACCGAGGTTCGCCGAAAAGGCGCTGCATATCCAGCGGAGGGCGGTAGATCGGGAGGGCCTCGCCGAGGTCGCGCATCCAGTCGTGGTCGAGGAAGAAGTGCATTCGGCCGGTGAGGGTGTGCCAAGGCTTCAGCCGCTCGACGTTGATCGTGAACGGGGAATATCGGCGCCCACCAGTCTCCGACCCGGACCACTCAGGCGACGTGATGACAGGGACGGGCCCCGCTTGCGTCTGCGCAAAGGTCACCCGCTTCTCCTCGGAGCCCTCGGCAAGGTCGACGAGCTTCATACCGGTCTGTTCTTCCAGTTCGCGAAACCCCTGCACGGCCAGTTCGCCATTGGTGGTGCCGGAAAAGCTCAGGATGGCCTGGGCGAACTTTGCATCGGTATCGATGGCCGGGCGGCCGTTCCCCGCGCCACCGAGCATCACCCCGTTGCTACGGGCGAGCCGCTCGATCTCGTGCCCCATCCGATAAGTGATGTTCTTCACGGTGAAACCGCGTTCCTCCGCGAGGGGTCCAACCGTGGCTAGCTTCTCCGCGATAGCGGTGTAGTCCCGTTCGACGATCGAGAAGACAGGCATGTTCTGACCGGGGACCGCCGGTATATCGGTGTCCCGCCAGTCGCGCACCACTCCACCCGGCTGCGCAATCTCCCCCGGCGTATCGTGTTGCAGCGGCACACTGACCAGGTCCCGTCGGGTGCCGAGATGCGTTTTGGCCTGGCGGGAGAACTCCTCGGCGAGCAGTCGAAACGTGTCAAAGTCGGTTTTCGCCTCCCACGGTGGGTCGATTGCGGGGCTGAAGGCGTGCACGAAGGGGTGCATGTCGGTCGAGGAAAGGTCGTGTTTTTCGTACCACGTTGCAGCCGGAAAGACGATGTCCGACAACAGCGTGGTTGACGTCATCCGGAAATCAGCTGAGACGAGCAGGTCCAGTTTTCCTTCCGGCGCCTGGTCGTGCCATTTCACATCACGCGGTCGGGCAGCGTTCACGTGGTCGGCCCCCATCACGTTATTGTGGGTGCCGAGAAGGTTGCGCAAAAAGTACTCATTGCCCTTGGCAGATGAGCCGAAAAGGTTGGAGCGCCAGAGCACCAGGGTGCGCGGCCAATTTTCGGGAGCGTCGACATCGTCGATGGCGGGGGTCAGCCGCCTGCTTTTGAGGGCATCGGCGATCCAGGTGGCGGCGTCGGGCGCCTCCCCCGCATCCACCGCAGCTTGCGCCTCATCGGCGAGGTCAAGCGGGTTGCGGTCGAACTGAGGGTAGAACGGCATCCAACCGAGCCTGTTCGACTGCGCGATCGTGTCCGCGGTGTGCATACCGTCGAAGTGCCCATCAGCGAGAGGGGACTTGAGCGAGTCGGCCGAGTACCCATCTGAGCGCCATTGATCGGTGTGCATGTACCAATACCCGGTACCGATCATGGTGCGCGGCGGTCGACTCCAGTCCAGAGCGTTAGCGAGAGAAATCCATCCCGTGATCGGACGGGTCTTCTCTTGGCCGACGTAATGCGCCCAGCCGCCGCCGTTTCGTCCCATGCATCCGGTGAGCATCACGAGCGAGAGCACCGCACGGTAGGTGGCGTCACCGTGGAACCACTGGCAGATACCGGCCCCCATAATGATCATGGACCGCCCCTTCGATTCCTCAGCGTTGCGGGCAAATTCTCGCGCCACCCGGATGCACGCGGCGGCCGGCACGCTCGTGATTTCCTCCTGCCAGGCCGGCGTGTACGGCGTCGACGCGTCGTCGTAGTCGGTCGCCCAGTCGCCCGGCAGCCCTGGACGCCCAACCCCGTATTGAGCGAGCATCAAGTCGAACACCGTGGTTACCAGGTGCCCTGCCACGCGCCGGACGGGAACGCCGCGAGTCACGATCGACCCCTCTCCGGAGGGTGCCTCGAAGCAGGGCATCCGGATCTCAACGGTTTCCGGGGGCAGGCCGGAGACGGACTCGTCGAGAAGGCTCAACGCCGGGTCGACACCCTCGAGGTCGAGGTTCCACTTGCCCTTACCCGCTTCACCGTACCGGTAGCCGATGGAACCATTGGGCACCACGGGAGCGCCAGTGGCTGAGTCAAGCAAGACCGTTTTGAACGCAGCATCCGGAATGTGCGCCTTGTCGGGCAAGTCAGCCGCCATCAAGAATTTCGTGGGCACCAGCCCGCCGCCGGCGTGCTCCTCGAGCCGGACAAGGAAGGGTAGATCTGTGTAACGGCGCACATAGCCGCTGAAATAGGGCACCTGCCGGTCGACGAAGAATTCTTTGAGCATCACGTGCCCCATCGCCATCGCAAGCGCAGCGTCAGTGCCGGCTTGGGCGGGCAGCCACTCGTCGGCGAACTTCGTATTGTCGGCATAGTCGGGGCTGATCGCCACCACCTTTGTGCCGCGATACCGCACCTCCGCCATGAAATGCGCGTCAGGCGTGCGGGTCACAGGAACGTTTGATCCCCACATCATCAGGTAGGTGGAATCCCACCAGTCACCTGATTCAGGCACGTCAGTCTGGTCGCCGAACACCTGCGGAGAGGCCACGGGAAGGTCGGCATACCAGTCGTAAAAAGACGTCATCACCCCGCCGATGAGCTGGATGAACCGGTTACCCGCCGCGTGCGACACCATAGACATGGCCGGGATTGGGGAGAACCCGGAACACCGATCCGGACCGTACTTCTTGATCGTGTGGACGTGGGCGGCGGCGGCGATTTCGATCGCCTCCTGCCACGGAATCCGGACGAGCCCGCCCTTCCCTCGCGCTTGCTGGTAGGTACGACGTCGTTCAGGGTCGTCCACAACGTCGGCCCAAGCGAGCACGGGGTCCTGGAGACGCACCTTCGCCTCACGGTACATTTCGACGAGAACACCACGGGCGTACGGATACCGCACCCGCGTGGGTGAGTAGGTGTACCAACTGAACGCCGCACCACGGGGGCATCCCCGCGGCTCGTACTCCGGACTGTCGGGGCCTACCGACGGGTAATCCGTCTGCTGCGACTCCCAAGTGATAATGCCGTCCCGAACGTAAACCTTCCACGAGCACGACCCCGTGCAGTTCACCCCATGGGTGGAACGCACCACCTTGTCATGGCTCCACCGGTCGCGGTAGAACACATCGCCCTTGCGCCCGCCCTCACGGAACACTGCGCGCCCATCATCTGTTTGGTCCCACCGAGTGAAAAAACGGCCTAACGCCAACATGGTGTCCGACGCTTTTCCGTCCAACCCGGCAGGCACTGGAGTAGCTGCCATGGGGGAATACTATATATCGACCTTTCAGTCCGCTAGTGGTGCCCATGAACCCGGATGGTGGACACGTATCACGCGACCGTTATCACGGGAAACAGGGCCAAACCGGGATTCTCAAAAGCACCTCACTTTGAGCCAGGAAGCCGCAACTACGAGCGACAAGTGATCGCACTGACGTCGGTTGCGAAGACCTACTTCAGCAGCGTCCGCACGAAAGCGCGCCGGCGTGGAGGGCTGCGGCTCGCGAGGCAATTCTTATCGGCGACTGACAGCGTTCTCCCAGCGAACCCCTATTGTCTTGACCGCACTATTTCGATTGCCTCCAACGAACCGTCCCGATTACGAGGAGATAACATGCCCTTCATCACCGCCCCGGATCACAGCGGTCCCGACGTCGAACTGCATTACGAAGACGTCGGAGCCGGTAAGCCCGTCGTACTGATCCACGGTTGGCCCCTGAGTAGTAGGTCCTGGGAGGGGCAGGTACCCGCACTGGTCGAGGCCGGCTATCGGGTCATCACTCTTGACCGTCGCGGGTTCGGACAGTCGTCACAGCCCTGGGATGGGTACGACTACGACACGTTTGCCGCCGACCTGAAGGCGGTCATCGATACCCTCGACCTGCAGGGGGTCACCCTGATCGGATTCTCGATGGGCGGTGGAGAGCTCGCTCGATACGTCAGTACCTACGGCACCGCCCGCATCGCGAAGCTCGTCTTCGCAAGCGCCGTGCCGCCTTACCTCTGGAAATCGGATGATAACCCTGACGGAGGCGTCGACTCCGATTTGGCTCACTGGTTCCACGACGGCTTGACCGGAGACCGGCCGGCGTTCCTGCACGAATTTCTGCAGATGTTCTTCACCGCCGGCAAGCCGTCGCTGGTCAACACTCCAAAGGTTAGCTCCGCGCAGATTGCCTATAATCTCAACATCGCACAAATGGCATCGCCGAAGGGAACGCTCGACTGCGTTACCGCATTCTCCACTACCGACTTCCGCGACGACCTCACGAAAATCACGGTGCCGACTTTGGTCATACACGGTGACTCCGACACCATTGTGCCATTCGAGGTGAGTGGCAAACGTACTCACGAGTCCATCACCGGCAGTGAACTCGTCGTGATCACAGACGCCCCGCATGGTCTCACCGTTTCGCACAAGGACGAATGGAACCAGCACGTACTCGCATTCCTCGCGAAATAGCCAACCGCCTAAGGCCCTCGCCGACGAGGTTAAAAACCCTTTGCGCAGGACCTTGCCTTGTGATCGATCGTAGCCGTGCATAGATTGACCGAAACTGAAACCACTACCGGGTCTGGTCCTGGCCGGCTCGTCTATGGCACGACCACGGGGTCGATCAGCAACTTTTCCTCAGGGCTTGCGTGTCAGAGCTCACGATTGTTTTGGCGAAACCTCGAACCTTAATGGCGGTATGGTCACCCGGGCCCCCACAAGCCTCTCCCTGGTAATTTTCAAGAAGGAAGTAGAAACATGAGTCAAGAAGCGAATATCACCGCACAGCAAAAGTTCCGTGACGCCGTCAACAGCGGGGAACTCGCGCTTATCAACGAACTCGTGGCCGAAAACGTAGTCGATAACGATCCTGCTCCTGGCCAAGGCGCAGGCCCCGCAGGCTATCAGGCGTTCTTCGCCGAAATGATTGCCGCTTTCCCGGACTTGCACATCAGAGTTGAGCATGTCGTCGCGAATGACACCGACGTCGCATTCGCCTACACCCTCACCGGTACCCACCAAGGCCCCCTCATGGGCCATTCTGCAAGTGGAAAATCAATGTCCGTTCGTGGCATGCAGATCAGTCGGTTCAAGGCCGGGAAACTCGTAGAGCGGTGGGGCAGCAGCGACGAAAAAGGCATGCTCGAACAGCTCGGACTCGCTCCGTAACCTGCCGCGCTTTGTGTTCGGTAATTCCGGTGAAACAGAGCTGGTTCGGGCCTGTCGCGGTGAATTTCCGCATGACGTGGTCGTCTTGGACGGGCTTATCGGAGGTAAACCGGCATCCGAACGCGGAGTCGTCTCGGCGAAATCCCAGGCGGCGTTGGTGAGTTGCGGGTCGTCCCTGTTGCGCTGGGAGGTGGGGTCGCGCTTCCACTGGTAGAACGCTCGTTTGGAGGGGCGCAGCACCCGGCAGGTCACCGTGACGATCAGGAGTCCCGCGCGATTTCTAAACTATCTCTCTAGGCACAACCGCCTAGGGCGTGTCTCCTAATGCTTTTGACCAGATAATTATCGCTCGGAGTACAAAACCGCCGCGGTAGGTGAGGGCGAGTTTGTCGTAGCGGGTGGCGATGCCGCGCCACTGCTTGAAGACCTCGAAACACCGTTCAATGACGTTGCGGCGTTTGTACGACGCCTTGTCGAATGTGGGTGGGCGGCCACCGGATGGCCGCGCCGTTTTCGGTTAGCGACCTGGTCCGATCGCTCCGGGATCACGGCCTGAATGCCGCGATCCCGGAGCATCTTCCGGTTCGCTTTCGACGAATACGCCTTGTCACCCATCGCCCGATCCGGCGTCGTACGCGGCCGACCGCCACCGAGCCGCGGCACTCGCAGACTCCCCAAAACCTCCGGGAACATCGGTGAGTCACCGCCCTGCCTTGGCCCTAACAGAATCATGATAACGCCGACCCAAAACAGGGCCAGTAGTGCCGGGCGAGTTCTAGGGCGAATTCCAGCGGTCGTCGCAACACTGATTGGTTAGCTGGATCGTAGTGCGTCGGCGAGGAGTTGGGCTGGTGTTGTCCAACCGAGTCGCTTCCGGGGCCTGTTGTTGATCTTGATCGCGACAGCGGCGAGGTCATCGGCGCTGTGGATGGCGAGGTCGGTGTGCTTGGGGAAGTATTGCCGCAGCAGTGCGTTCATGTTCTCGTTGGATCCGCGTTGCCAGGGCTTGCCGGCGTGAGCGACGAACACGCCGTCGGTGAAGAGGGAGGCGATCTTGTCGTGGCTGGCCATTTCGGCGCCCTGGTCCCAGGTCAAAGTGCGCCTGAGTTCCTGCGGTAGGGCAGACATCGCGGTGATGAGCGATGCGTTGACTTTAGCTGCGGTGTGCCCGCCGGGGAGGTGGAGGAGGACGGCGTAGCCGCTCTTGCAGTCTACCAGGGTGCAGATCGCCGAACGGGTGCGCGTGCCGATGATGAGGTCCACTTCCCAGTCTCCGAACCGAGACCTGTGTTTACGACCTGGGGGCGGTGGTCGATCAGGGTCGCTGGTGCGATGAAGCGTGGGGCGCGTACGTCGGGGCGCCGACGACGCTTGCGCAGTGGCCTGCCCGTTCTTAGGTGTGGTGTCAGTTTCCTGGTCAAACCACTGTTACCCGGCCAGTACAGGGGGTCACGTCCCGCTGAGTGGCGGAGCGCCTCAACCAGCTGAAACCGCTCCAGCACGACGAGCGTTGCGTCATCGACTGTGAAGTCTGAATTGATGAAGAAGTCACGCATCTCCGCCTTGTGCCAGAAGGATTCCCCTTGGGGTACGGCCATCCGAACCACCGTTCTGACGTTCGGTCGAGTCACGAGCTTCGTTCACACAAGCTCTCCTCTATGTGAACCTGCGTTATCCATCCCAGTCGCGATCAATGAGAATCAGGGTCCGCCCTGAGCTGTCGGTCCCTGTGATTACCTCGGTAAAATATCGGCCGTGAGCGAAGGACATCACGCCGTCGGTGGATACAAAACCAAGTCGCTCGAATCGCTCCATTCGGTACGCGTTGAACATTCCGGCAGGAACAGGCGGAAGCTCAGGTGGTTCAGCAGCCTCAGGCAACCGCACGAGCCCCCACTCAGAGCCGGCGAAGAGAAACTTACCAGTCCCGGAATAGAAAACTTCGCTGTTTTCAGGAAGGTCGAGTCGCCCTACGCCCTCAAGAAAAGACAACTTCAGGTCGACGCAGCTGTTCGGGTCATAGACCGCGCATGTTCCCGTGGACGTTTCTTGCATGGGCCAGATGAAAGCTTTGACGGCGAACCAACCAGCGAAAAGCAGCATCACGCACACAGCAACGAGCATGATCACGGTGAACAGGGCCTTGGTTGCCCGACCGGTGTGCCCTGGCAAAGCAGTTTGTTCAAAGGCGTCGGGCATCAGTTCTCTAATGTTTCCCATCAAGCCACAGCATAGAGGTCGAGAAGTCCGAAGGAGCGGCGAGTGCAGATAGCGCCTTACTGTGTCCCACAGAGTGGTGGCAGGACGACCAACCTTGATCGAGGGGCCCTGTCCATGATGGAACGCAGAGCGGGGATACGATCAATTTCAGGAGATCGCCCGCCCAGACCTGTTTCGCCGCCGCCCTTGTCTTGATTCTGGGCACCGGTATCTCGGGAGGCGCGACCCCAAGTCAACCCGATAAGAGCACCAAGACCCCCTTGGCAAGCTGCGACGAAATCCTCCCGGAAAAATTGGCGCCGGATCTCCTCGGCAGGTCCGACAAGTTCGTGCAACTCCACGAAAAGGAGCCAGACGCAGTCGACCCCCGAGTCCACAGAATGGTCATTGATGGCATAGCCTGCGGTGGCATTGTCAACGAGGCCATGATTGGCGATGGTGCTTTGATCATTGGCCAACTGGCGATGAACGAGAATCAGTGGGCTGAGACTCAGTCCAAGTTTGCTGCCGACGGTCATGAGGCGGTCGACGAAGTCGTCGACGGATGGGTATACGTGTCTAAACCCAGCGACGACCCGACAACTGGCAGTGGATTCGCCTGGCGCGACGGGGTGCTCTACTACGTAGAGAATCCTCTTTTGCTCATGCTCGTGCCACCCTTAGCTTCAGAATTTGCCGAGGGTGCCTCACCCTCATGAACTCCTGACTAGCGGAATGGACAGGGATCCCCGCTACACGCAAGGCGGGACGCGAGAACGGGCGGTGTGACAAGGGAAGGTCCCCGTGCGGAACATGGACGGGATCACCAGCCACTCGTCCGTCTCGCGCAAACGTATGCCAGGAGACGTCCGGCTATCGGACACCCGGCAGATCTAGGTCCAGTACATACGTCTGCGACGGACGTCCCAACAGCGAATGCGGGAATAGCTCTCCCCGCGGTCGCCAGCCATTCTTTTCGTAGAGGTGCACGGCAGCGCGATGATCGGCAAGAACGTGAAGAACAGACCGCTCATGGCCATGCCGAGCAAGCGCGGCTGTTGCTCCAGTTAGACGTGTGCCGCCAAGCCCGCGCCCCTGAGCGCCGGGAGTGACAGCGAGCAGTCCCATGACAGGCGAGTCGGGTGGATCACTGGCCAGACCCGAACCTGGTTTCGTTGCCAGTACAAACCCGACGAGCCCAGCGGCTGCATCCTCGGCCACGATCCAACATTCTGAATTATCGAACTTTAGTCGAGCTCGCTCGGCTACTCCATCGACCGCTTCACCATCCCGAGCGACGCACGCCGCGACCCAAAGCGAAACGCACCCCGCCGCATCCTCTGCGGTGCCACTTCGAAACAAGAAATCGTTCTCCCCGCACGGATTTTCCATGCCTCGAGTTTCCCACCCGTTTCGATGATCATTCGCCTCCCGGTTGGTGGACGCGCTGTGCATATCGGGGCTCAGGTTGCCAGGCGTGGACGGGCGAGCGTTCGGGGCGTTCAGTTCGGGGCGTTCAGTTCGCGGCCATCACGACCGGACGCCGCTCCATGTGCCGCCACGCTCCTCCGGTCAGTGGACTCAGCGTGACGAGCGTGTAGACGACCGCGACGATTCCGAAGGCGAGCGACAGGCCGATCGTGTCGGCGGCGATGCCGCCGATCAGGGCGCCGAACGGCACACCCGCCCACGCACCGGCGTTGATCAGGCCGAACACCCGGCCGCGCATGTGTTCGGGAACGCGTTCAAGCTCCACCGTGCCGAGAATCGGATTGATCGCCCCAGCCGCCAAGCCCGAGAGCGCGGTCATTGCGACGAGCACGGGCATCGGCGCACCGACGGCGAAGGCAGCGCTTGACGGGCCACCAGCCAAGGCGAAGCACACAGCCAGGGTCACGCGGCGGGGCACACGGTGAGCGACGAAGCCGAAGGCCACATTGCCCACCAGGGCGCAACCGCCCATGACCGCCACCAGCAGACCGAGAGCGGCCGCGCCTCCCAGACGATCGTTCGCGTAGAGGGGCATCAGGGTCGAGCCGCGGGCGGCGTCGAGCAGGTTCGTGACCAAGACGAGGCCGACGACCAAACGCATCAGTGGGTCGTGGATGACGAAGCGGAAGCCTTCGGCCAGGTCGGCCCAGTAGGAGGAACGGGGAGCGTCAGCACTGTCGACGCTCAGCCTGACGGCGGCAGGCACGGCCGCCACAAACGCCCAGGTCAGCAGTGCTGAGACCGCGAACGTTGCCGCGTTGACGAAGAGGGCTGCGATCGGCCCCAGGAGCGCGACGAGCAGGCCGGCGATCGAGGCGCCGATCAGCTTGGCGAAGCGCTCAGAACCGTCGAGGAGCCCGACACTCTGCTCGATCCGCGCGCCGGCCCGTACCGTCAGCCCGGGCAGCATGACGCGGCGGGCGGTCTGTCCCGGGGTGTCGAGCAGTCCGCCCGCGAATACCAGGATGAGAAGGGCCCAGAATGGCAGCCCGACGGTCAGCGCCAGTACCGGCATGGCCAGCACGGTGGCACCACTCACGAGGTCCGCAACGATCGCCGCTCGTCGGTGACCGACCCTGTCCACGACAACCCCGCCGAGCGCCCCGCCGACCACGACCGGGGCGGTGGCGAAGAATGCCGCGATTCCCACCTCGACGCCTGATCCGCCGAGGCCGAGGACGTAGAAGGGGATGGCGAACGCTGTGATCACATTGCCCGTTTGCGAGATCGCGTGGGCAGCCAGCAGGGCCGAGAGGGCGCCCATTGCGCGGCGGTCGCCAGGCAGCGCCTCCTTCATGTTCTTCCTCCTCGGCGGTCTGACTCAGGGACGGCGATAGGCCTGGTAGACGAGCACCACGGGCTCGGCGCCATCGGCCGTGGCTGGGTCGTGGGCGGCGCTCGCGTCGAGCCATCGGTTGACGAGGGCTTCGAGCTCGGTCCGCATGGTGCCCAGTTCCTCGACGGTGAGAAGCAGGCTGCGGTCCCCGCTCGCGCCTGCCGCGACCCACTCGCGGGGCAGGGCAGGTGTCGCGTCGATGTAGTCGGTATATCGAGCGGCGTAGGCCTGAGCAATCGACTTCTGCAGAACAGAAGACGCCGCCAGCTTGTCGGGGTCGTCGAGCAGATCGGCGGGCTCCCAGCTGGTCAGCAGGGTCGTGGCCTTCCACCAGCGTTCGCGGTGGTCGGTGCTCTGAGCCTCGGCGGGCTCGATCAGGGCGATGGAGGCAAGCTTGCCGAGGTGGTAGCTGATGGTACCCGGAGCCTCATCGACGACGTCGCCGAGCTGGGCGGAGGTCAACGGGCCGCGTTCGCGAAGCAGGCCGAGCAGACGCAACCGGGTTGGATGCGCGAGGACCCGCATGGAGGCAGCCGAGTTGAGCGTGGTGCGTGAAGCGTCGCGGGGGGTCATACCGATGACCCTATAAGAACAACAGTTATTGCGCAACGATTGTTGCGCAATAACTGGTACTCGAGCGTCCTCTCGCTCCTAAGCTGAGCCCATGGTCAACGAGGCTGAACATGAGGGCCGGGCTCTTCGGATCGAAGGTTTGGTGAACGCACGCGATCTCGGTGGCCTCCCACGACAAAATGGAACACTGACTCCCAGAAGCGTTTTCTTCCGTTCCGAGAATGTCGACTAGGTCACCCCAGCGGGGTGGGACCAAGTGCACGACGCCGGCATCCGCACCATCGTCGACCTCCGCCAGGCAGGAGAACGGGCGCGGGACACCCAGCCGCGGCCCGATTGGCTGACCCCTGTCACAGTCGATCTGGACGGCCTCGATGATGCCGTCTTCTGGAAGGACTTCTGGAGCAACGGGCTCAGCGGCACGGCACTGTACTTCTTGCCGCACCTCTACGCGATGCCCGAACGTAGCGTCGCGGTCCTGTCTGCCTTGGCCAGCGCGCCAGACGGCGGCGTTCTCTTTCATTGCATGGGCGGACGAGATCGAACCGGACTCATCGCAATGCTGCTTCTGACTGCCATTGATACGGAACCGGACGCCATCGCCGACGATTATCTCGAAACAGTCAGACTCGCCGATCTGCGGTCGAACCCGGCGGACCGGCGCCCGCGGGGTGTCAGTGACCGGCGAGCAAATGTGGGATCTGCTGGACGTGGCGGGGAAAGTCCGGGCACGGCAGGCCGCGGAACTGGAGCGAGAGCGGGTAGTGGTCGAGGTAGAGGCCGCAGACAACGTCATTCAGATGTGGAGGCGGAGAGCGTGAAGTTCCCGACGCTATTCACGGGACGGGCGTTCCTTTAGACGCGCCTGACTGCGAATTCTCCCGGGCGGAGCAAACGGGACGGTCCCGTCAGCAGAAACTCCGTGGCCATTTCGTGTCGATTCCCATACTAGGCAGCTCAAATTGCGCACTCGAATGCACCGCTCAGGTACGCCACCACGGACCTTGGCTCTATGTTGGCGAGTAGCGCTTGGTGGTAGCGGTAGTCCGGCGAGTTGGTGTGTTATCTCGTGGCTTCGTGGACACTAAATCTCATCACTTCGCGGACGCTGGGTCTCATGGCTTCGTGTGTCCTGTCTCAACGCATCGTGGACACACGATCTCATGACATCGTGGACACCATCTCTCACAGCATCGGAGACACTTGCGCCGGTGATAGTTGAGGAAAGTCGAATTCTCTTTCACCCCAGACTCGTGCCGCCATCATGAACTACGACCCGACTCAGCCTCACGCGCTGTCGATTATCGGGTTCTGCCGCTCTCTGAAGATCTCTCGGAGCGTGTTCTACAAGATCCGTGGGCGAGCTGTCCATGAGGCGGCTGCTGCGCTGCACCCCCGCTCCCGCGCTCCGAACGTTCCGGCCCGACGCTTTGGGCAGGTGGTCGTGAATGAGCTGGTGAAGATCCGCAAACAGCTCAAGTCTGATGGCTGGGATTATGGTCCCCGTTCGCTTTACTACGAAGCGGCCATGGATGACGGGTTCCTTGGAGGGAAGGTCCCCTCGGTGGCGACGATTGCGCGTCTTCTGGCCAGCGTGGGGCAGGTGGACGCGTCGCCGAAAAAGCGGCCAAAGTCGTCCTATATCCCGTTCGTGCGCGCGACGGTGATGTCGCTGTGGCAGCTGGACGCGTTCGAGTACCGGCTGGCTGGTGGGCAGATCGTCACGGTGTATCAACTTCTCGACGACGCCAGCCGATACGACGTGGGCTCCGACGCCTATTCGCGTCATGAGAACAGTACCGACGCTAAGGACGTGCTCGAACGGGCTATTGCCGCATGCGGGGCACCCCGGGAAGTGCTCTCGGATAACTCCCTGGCGTTCAATCAGCTGCGGGCAGGCACGATCGGTTCCGTGGAGATCTTTCTGGCCTCGAAAGGAACCATGCCGATCAGCGGGCTGCCGGGCAAGCCCACCACACAGGGCAAGAACGAGCGCTCCCACCAGACGCTGATCCGTTTCCTCGACGCCGACCGGCCGGCCACTCTGGAGCAGCTCCGTGGCCGGGTCCAGCGATTCCGGGAGCACTACAACAATCGCCGACCGCATCAAGCCCTCGAACAGGCCACGCCGCGGGCGGCGTGGGACTTGCTCGAACACACGCCAGCGACCGAGCCGATCCCGCTGTCGGTGTTGGAAGCGAAAGCCTCTGAGTACCGGCAGGCTCGCACACGACGACAGTCAGACCTTCACCGGGCATCGTTGACGATCTCCAAGACCGGGGAGGTCCTGCCCGACGACAGCGCGCGGCCGCCCACAGCGGATCAGTCACTCGTGGAGGTCACCACGGCGAACAGGCAGGTCTATTTTCAGGGATACCACGTCTCCCTGCCGACGACGTGCGCCGACCGCACGTTCTACCGGACGATCACCGCTGACGCGTTCTTGCTGACCGATCCCGTGACCGCTGAGATCGTGTTCTCGTTCCCGCTGCCGATGGTCGCGCTCAACGTCCGAGGCCGATACATCGCCTCGTACTCTATCCAGGGCGTTAATGTGGCCCACCCGACGAAGCCCTGGGCGCGCAAGAACGCGGAGTATCAGCAACAGTTCGCACAGCTCCAGACCGATCTCCCCGCAGTGCTCGGTGAGCCAGGGCGGTAGCTGTGCACGAAGCCATGAGACCCAGCGTCCGCGAAGTGATGAGATTTAGTGTCCACGAAGTCACGAGATAACACACCAGGTGCCTGGACTAGCGCTACCAACTCGGGCTACTCGCCACTATGCCATGAGGGTCCGGCTTGCGGGCAGCTTATGGCGGACCCAAGGTCCTTCGGTGGTGAAGAAGAGTTAGGACCTCAATCTTTGCTCGTTTGCCAAGCGATCCAAGTCAGCGCGCAGGGTGTGAAGCTCAGACTGGACTTGCTTCGCACCCCGCCGGACAATCACCAACACCACAATGATCAGGATGGTCGGCGCGAGGAGAATCAGTAGCCCGAGAAGCTGCAAGAACGGGTTCATTCCCTGCCTTTCTTTGGACCATTCGGCTACTCGCTGCTACCGGAGCACGCCACGACCGCGTAGGCGCCTGTGGAGGTTTGCTCAGCAATGACTTCTCCATTTGCCGTGATCTTGCACGAAATCATCGTTGCCTCAGCTGACGCCGCTGCGACAAGCGAGAAGATGCTTGAGGAGAACAATTCGCCATCTTCGAGCGTCACTTCATTGGTGAAGGGGAGGGGCGCGTCGGTGGTCTGTTCCTGACCCGCGCCGCCATTATTGAACGTCATGTAGATGATGCTCCCGGCCGTGCCAGCATCGCTGGTCACGTCATAAATCACGGTGTTGCCTGTTGATGTCTCCGCTTCGACGATTGGGCCGTCGACTGCCCCGGCATCGGACTTGGGCGCTGCAGATGAACTGCATCCGGTAAGCACGAATGCCGATAGCAGGATGCCGGTGGTGAGCACGAGCGCGGTCTTCTTCATTGGTCCCCCTGGTTGTTGTGGATGGAATGCCTGCGACAGTCCAAACACAGGCTGGTCCGACCAAACACAGGCTGGTCCGAATTCGACGAGAAGTTGCTGCAGCGTTTGGTGCCTCGCGCTCGAAGCCTCGATCGAAAAAAGGCCCGCGTCGGAAACTCCGCAAAACACAATCTACGCCGTGGCTTACTCATTCTTGACTCATTGGTTTCCCCAATCCGAGGGTCGACCGCTGGCCGGTTCATTGTCCCTCTTGCGGGGAACATCCCGACAGTGGGCACTTCACGCTTTAGTTATGGGGCACTGACGCTCCGGAGCGTCGTGGGCGTACAACTTAATGCGACAAAATACCGATCAAAGAACGCCTCCACAGAGCGCCAAAAAGCAGGGCTACGCAGTTCAAGGTGGCTGCACCAGGTGGGGCCAGACCAGTCAGAGCGGAATCCGCGAAGTCGGCGGAGGTGCGTGACTCACCGTGTGCCTGTGTTGCTGCGTTTCCCGCGCGTCACCATCAAGTAGATTCCGCCGATGGCAAGGAGCATCAGCGCGATGACTACTGCACTCAGCGCCGTGGTTTCGAGCCCAGATAGGACGACGGCGGACGGCCCCGTTCCGATGCTGCAGTGGATCTGCGTCGGCAGAAGCGTCGTGGAAATGTCGAGGGTCTTGCCCACCCCACCGTGGGCGCCGGCGTCGATAAGTGGGTACCAGCAGGCCGAGCGCAGTTCCTCACCACTCGGGAGTACGAAAGCGGTGAGGGCGAACGGTCATGTGGCGAGTCCGAGCGCCCCGCCGCCGGCGGTCAGCGCGCCCGAAACGAAGCGTGTGGTCTGCCCGATATCTGTCGTCCAGACGAAGAATGATGAGATGAACGCAACGCCGACGCCGGCCAACAGGAGGATGAGAGCTAAAACGTTGGTGTTGTTGGTCTCCAGATAGTCGAGGTAGGAGGCGGCGAACGACGCGATGAGGACGGCCAGGCCAACGCAGCAACCGCCGATGGCGACGTTCGCTTCTCGCTGGGTTACCTGCTGTTCTGCAGTCGTCACGGTCGGATCCTACCTGTTCACTATCTGGATGCTGAGGCCGCGCATTGCCCCAGGATCGTGGTCTTCACGGACAGGCTCCTGACTGCGGTCATCGCGGCTTAGGCGTTCCCGAAGGCTGCGGCGTGCTCGGGAGTGCCGGGCCCGAGCCGCTTCTGGTCGGATGCCAATGATGCTGCCGGCCTCCGCGATGCTCAGCCCCTCCCAGACGACGAGGGTGACCAGCTCCTGATCGCGTGCCGAGAGCGAGGCGAGTGCCGCAATGGCTGCGTCGTCGCTGGATTCAGGTGCGATCGGCCACACGCGCAGCTCGTCCCTTAGGCGTCCGGTGAGCGTTCTCTTGCGGTCCCTGGTCCTGATCGGCAGCCGCTCTCCCGTTTCGCGCAAGACGCGTGCCGGCAGACGTCCTTTTGCGCGACAAGCCGCCCAGCAGGTGCTCCGCAACCCGCGCTACATCCTGGGGTCCAACCTCGTCCAGCTTCTGACCCCCTAGGCTCACTTTCATGGGCGCATATGAGTTCTCCATCCGATCAACGGACGATTCAGACTGGCGTGAAATTCGCGACGTGCGCTTGGAAATGATTCGCGATACGCCGACCGGCTACGCAGAAAGCCTCGAGGAAGCACTGCGCCACGAAGAGGCCGAGTGGAGAATGCGCGGGCACCGCGGTGCCAGCGACCAGGGCATCGCTATCGCAGCGATCACCGAGTCCGGGCGCTGGGTTGGAACGATGGCTGGATTTGTGCCCGATCCAGAAACCGGCCCCCTTCTCGTGGGCGTATATGTAGCACCGGATTATCGTGGCAGCAAGGTTGGCCTGACCGATGCCCTATTGACAGCGGTTGAAGACTGGGCCCGCACCGAGAGCCACCAGTTGACTCTCCACGTGCACGAGGACAACGTCCGCGCGCGAAAGGCGTACGAAAATCGGGGCTTCGCGGCAACCGGGCACAGCGTCCCCTACAACCTAGACCCCAGCAGGAACGAACTGGAAATGGTCAAGAAGCTCTAACGCTTCTTGCGATGCTGGTCGCTCTCGTCCCCGTTCTTGGTTCCAAAATGCCACCCAGCTGCTCAACGCCGGCTCGAAGCCCTGGCGGCGAATTCTGTGCCCCATGAAGGTCCGGCTTACAGGACAGCCGATGAGCCCACGCGCGACGGCAGAATGTCACGCTCATTTAGCTGCTGGTGGCACCGGGGAGACGTATAGACGATCTTGTACTTGTGCCTACTGGTCACACGTTGGTCACCCTCGTAGAGTGGCAAGCACGCGCCGAAAAGTAGCGCGATCGTGCAGGCTCACAGCGCCGAGATGCACACGACCTAGAGATCGAGGTACCGCATGACTCAGTCACGTGGCCATGCTGGGCTATGGCAAGTACTTGGGGCAATCCTGTCGTTCCTCGCCAAGGGCATCGGTGCCGGGCTGTCCTCGATCGCCACCATGACTTTCGGAGGCCGAGCTGCCCCAGGCGACCTGCCAACATCGCCGCCGCCGAAAGAGTATCGACCGTAAACGACCAGCAGCGCCTCAGCGGATTCGGCTACTGACCCAGACCGAGGAACTTCGGCAGCTGGCTGGCGTCCTGGACCTTCCCCTTGGGCCCCCTACGACCTGGGCTCAGCACAGCTCATCCTCCACGCTCTCCCGAATTTGTCCGGATGCACCGACGCTTCTCAGCCTTTATGAATCAGGTCTACGATTTTCTGGGCGTTGTCGTCTGGAGAGACGCTGATCTGCACATGACCACTTTCCATGGCCTCCATCACCACGACGGCAGCCTGTATCTCCCCGCCGATCTTGATAATCAGGCGCACCGAATCCCCGGCTTGGACAGCCTTCACCGTGAGGGCGTTAAAGACGACCGCCCCGTCTTCGGTGAACGTCACGTCAACCGCGTTCTGCCCCCCTCACTTTCGGCGATGGTGGCATCCTTCACTCCAGCTCGCTCAAGTACGGATGGGAGAACAACATTCTCGCCATTAACCTGAACGCATTGCGGGTCCGCCCCATCAGCGCAAGTCTGCGATACCGCCAACTCGATCGCTCCCCCGGCAGCCGACGCGGAGTCACCGGTGCCAACTCCAGCCGAACACCCACTGAGGACCAACCCGACAAGTACGACCAGAGAGAGCCTGGGTGTTCGAGAAGCCATGAATAACCTTCCTTCGACGCGGGCTGAGGACCGGCAGAGCTTCCGCGTCCAACTTTTGCCCGACCGCGGATTGGCGATCTATGAATTGTTCAATTGCACCAGCAGAGTCTCAGCAGCACTGGAGATGCTGCCAATTGAGGAAAGAGTAACGATGCCAGCAACGCCCCAGAACCAGTAACGGTCACTGCGACCCGCTTTCATCCGGTTGAACGCCAGCCACCAAGCCGCCACCGACGCCAAGGTGGAGGCGACTACGGTACCAAACGCCATCCGTACGAAGTCTGCTGCGTCTGGTGCATCCCAGGAGTTGGTCGCGAGTACGATGCAGAACGGAACGATGATCATCCCCACGAATCCGATGAGCACCGGAGACACAGCACGTCGTTTCTGAGTACCCGTCTGAGTTGACATGCGGTGAGTCTCGCAGGTCTCGCCCCTGCAGACGACGCAATCGCGCAAGCGATCCGCAGAGGGTTCCCGACTGCCACTCCACCGAAACTTTGGAACCTCGGCGAATTGGTGCGCATCCATGGAGGTCCGCCGTACGTTCCCGCGTGAGGACAGTGAGTCCAGCCGCGGCGTGACGACGAGTGTTGCATGCGTCGAAGTCAGCGAAAGTGCCTGAAATACCGTTCCGGATCGTCCAGGAACGATCGCCAATTCCGAACCAGGTCGAGGTCCTCCCAGGCGCAGCGACTGTATCCCCATGGCCCGACCTCATAGATCTCCGCACCGGGTATTGACGCCAGAATCGGTGAATGAGTGGACAGGATCACCTGAGACCCACCGGCGGCAACAATGTCCCGGAGATCGCTGAGCAGAGCAAGCGATCCGGTGAACGAGAGTGCTGATTCCGGCTCATCAAGGATCCACAAGCCCGGGTAACGAGACCGGGCAGCCACAAGGTCGAGGAACGACTCGCCATGCGAGCGCTCGTGGAATACGGGGTCGTTTCCGCCGGGGTTGTCCTCCAGATAGGTGAAGAACCCGTGCATCGTTTCCGCGCGGAGGAAGAAGCCGCCCCGGCCGGCGCCGAGACCACGGTTCAACCGCAGGTGGTCGGCGAGGGTGGACTCGGACCTGCGGGTGGTGTGTCTGGAGCCGGTCGATCCTCCTTCCGGTCCCATGCCGTAGGCACCTGCGATGGCCTCAACGAGAGTCGATTTGCCGACTCCGTTGTCGCCGACGAATACGGTCACTGGACCCAGTTCGAGACCATCATCGAGGAGCTGCGAGATCGGGGCAAGCGTCGCGGGCCACACATCCCGAGGCAGAAAGGGCGCGTCGGGATCCTGGCTCACCGAGCGCAACGGAGGCTCGTTTCTCGACATGCGATCATTCTGCCTGAACCGCCACTGGAAACAGTTAGACCAACCGTTCAGGGTTCGTTTTCTCGGTCCGTGGGTGCAGCCAGCCCTAGACCGTTTCGCTAGGACTTTCCCGGTGTCTCTCTGCGTCCAGAGGGACTCGCCGACGACTGCTCCCCTGGACCAGCACCAGCCAGCCGCTAGAACGGAAGCAGCTGAAGTGGCGAGCATAACGGTCAACACCACATCGGGTTTCAAGGTCATTGCCCGTCCGGTCATGGACGTGAATTCGCACTGCAGCCCCAGCGGGATCAACGTGATCCGGCCAACGATCGGCTCTCCGGGGTCTACGCTTTCGCGCGCCGCTGGGAGTGCGTCCACAAGGCACGAATAGCTTGGATCTCGGACCGCGTAAATCGCCGCAGCTGGCGGCAATGCCATGAAGATGGCCAGCCCGCACAACGCAGTAGCCGCCCATCCCCTCGTTCCCATTTGGCCATGCAACCACATTCCCTCGCACCCGCCGGGACTTTCTCCCCAAGTCGCGGGAAGTGACCGCACAGGGTTGGTCATGAGGTGATCCTATGTGCCGAGGCACGCACCCCTGAATCGCAAGGTGTTGCCGGATTGCCCTGGCGGAGTCGGAAGATAGACCTTGACCCCTCCAAATCTATATAGATAGATTCGCGATATGAAGCCTTTAGGTCGTATGACCCCTGCCACGGCAGATGTACTCGAGGTGCTCTTGGACGCTGGTGAACCAGTCTGGGGATTGAGAATCGTGAAGGTGACAGGACGGCCCGCGGGAAGTGTGTACCCGATCTTGGAGAGGCTTGAACGCTTGGGCTGGGCTACTTCGCAGTGGGATGAGGACTCTAATCGCACTGGACCGCGCCGTCGGCTGTATTTGCTCTCGGACGGGGCAAAAGCCTCTGCCCTCACTGTCGTAGCCGGAGTTCGAGAGCGACAAGCTCGGTTAACGGCACAAGCAGCGGCGGCCCGGGCATGAGCATCGCAGACACGTTAGTAGCCGTGGTGGCCTGGACGCTTCCCGGGCTCGCGCGACAGCGTTATCGCGAAGAGTGGCTGGCCGACTTGGTCGGTGCCCGCGATCTGGAACTCTCGCAATGGTCAATCGTCGGTGGTGCGGTTATGGCCGCGATCACGATTGACCGCACGGACCCAAGCGTGACCGGCATCACAAGAGCGGACCTCGTAGCCAATCGGATGCGCTGGGCTGCCGCGTTGCTTGGAAGCGCCGCAGTCTTGGGCTTCGGGTTGTTTCTCTGGGGCGGCTACGAAATGCTCGAAATTGCTCCGCTAGGACTTGGGATACAGGTACTCGCCTTTTTCCTCGCAACGCTTGGTCTCTTCGCGTGCTTGGGGACGCTGGTCGTCGCTTTCGACTTTGCCAGCAGACGCACGGGGCTCGCGCTTGCTATCGGTGTCGGTGTGATCCTCGTACTCATGGTGATGGTGATGGTGATGCCCTTCCTCGGCATTCTCGCGGTCCCGGCGTTGCTGGCAGCCATCATTGTTGCCTTCGGCAGCAAGAGGAGACCGGCCGGCTCTCAACAACTGTCAGGGCGGAGCCGAGTCCTGGTGGCTCTTCCCTTCACACTGCTCGCCCTACTGATTGTGGTGGTAGGCGTTCTGCACATCTCAGTGTGGAACCCTCTCGCAAAGGCTCCAGGCCTCAGCCTGGACGAAATCTACTCTGCGATGTCTGCCGCCGGTGAGGCGCCGCTCAACATCTTCTTGATGGTGTGGGCCATCTTCTGGGGAGCCATGGCCGTGACGCTTCCAATACTCTGCGGTCTTCGAGGAGTCGCGAGGTTTTTCACCGCTCGCCGAATCATCGTGGTGGGCCTGCTCCTGGTTGGGACGACGGCTTCCTTCCATTGGTTCGCAGGGTTCAACATGGGTATGTCGCTCGCTGACACCTTCATGACCAGTGGTGGCGACGCAGCAATCAGCGGGCCAGCCATAGCCATAGCCGGCCAAACGGCGCTGGTGGCCGCCCTACTCATCGGTCTGCCTCCTCTTCGCTATACGGCTGAGATGGTGACCGCCGGCCCTCGCTGAGGCGGGGAGCCACCTTCCCGCATAGCGTTCGGCTGGAGGCACACAGAAACCGGGTTGGAACTTGGACTCGGAGTTGCCTTGGACCGACTCCACTACCGAGGTGCGGTTTGGGTGCTAGCTGCGGGCGGGGCTTCAGTGTGGTTGGTTTGCGGTTGTTCGGGCTTGGCGCCATTCGATGAGAGCTAGCGCTCCAGCCGCCGCCGCCGCCACGACGACAGCGCGTCCGACGCTGCTGATCAGACCCGGCAGGCTCCCTACAGCCAGGGTTGCGAGGAATGTGGACGCGCCTGCGACTGCCACTCGCCCAAACCGGCTTGTGCGCACCAGGCGAGCGAGGACGAATCCGATGGCTGAGCCGACGAGTCCGATTCCGCTGGCCAGAGCAAGGCCAAAGGCCAGAAAAGACGCGTCGTCGCCCGATGCGATCACCACAACGATGACGTAAAGGTTGGCGGCGACGACTCCCGCTGCGGTCACGGGGATCATGCTCGTCCAAGCTGGTCGGTTCATCCCGGTAGCCGACGCTGTTTCGCCGGCGCCAACACCCTTGCGCAAGGTGGACTCGACCCACAGGCGCGAGCGCCTATAACCGGGCGAAGCGTCGGCGATGACTCTTGCTTCTCGGGGATCGAGAACTTCGATCGAGTCCAGGCTCTCGTAGAAGGTCGCAGTGGTGTCGCGCACCAGCTCGCTGAGGCCGTAAACGTTGAGGAGCGCGCCGTCGACGGTGTCAGTGACGGACGTGACGAGCCACTCTTCGTCGCGTACCACTACCACTGAGCCGGGCGCGAACGCGAGACCCTCTACTTGCGAAGTCACTGTCTCATCCCCTGCACCCCGAGCTTCATTAATCCGAGCCTAACCGCAGGGGGCGCACTGGCTGAACCGAACCAAAGCACCAGAGATCTCAGGGTGATCGTTTCCATACAACGCTCGCAAAACTCGCGTGCCCAGCACAGCAGTTTCTCTAGGGCCTTGCACGGCGGATAACAGTCATTCTTTGGGGATGAAAAGATGCCCACGAAATGACTTAGGTAGCTGCATAGGTAGCTGACTTCAAAGATGAAATAAGCGAGAACAGAAATATTACTTCTGACCAGCACATTGAAGTAGGGCGGCCGGGACTTGAACCCGGGACCGACGGATTATGAGTCCGCTGCTCTAACCAGCTGAGCTACCGCCCCAATCGACGCGACTGCTCTGACGAGTGGGCGACCGATTCTGTGGTGATCGGATGGATCACCAGATCCAACGATACAGGTTCGAAAGGCGGGCTCGCCCGCCTACTCCGCGCCGCGGGCGGCCGCGTCGGAGGTGACCGCGTCGATAACCGGTTCCCCGCGATACAGGCACTCAAACGTGTTCAGGGTGCGGTTGATGTCGTGCATGCTGATGAGCCGGAGGGAGCTGTTTTTGAGCGCGATCAGGTCGTCGGGTGCGGCCGTCAGAACTGTTGTGAGCTTGTCGGCGAGGTCCTGAGCGTTACCGGGCTCGAACAGGTAGCCGTTCTGGCCATCGTGCACGAGGTGTGGGAGTGCCATGGCGTTGGCGGCCACGATCGGTAATCCAGACGCCATCGCCTCCATAGTCGCGATGCTCTGCAACTCCGCGATCGACGGCATCGCGAACACCGTCGAGCGGGTGTAGGCGGTCGCCAGTTCGGCATCCGTCACATAACCCGCGAACGTGACCCGACCACTAAGTCCGAGCGTCTGCGACAGATGTTCGAGGTTGCGCTTCTGGTCGCCCCCACCGACGATCTCCACCTGCACATTAAGGTCGGGCGACAGGAGGGCCACGGCCTGCAACAACACGTCGATCTGTTTCTCACCCGTCACGCGGCCAACGAACAGAATGCGGTTTTCGGAGCGCGGCGCGAAACTGGACGAATAGTTGTGGGCGTCGATGCCGCAGGAGATCGCCAGCACACCCTCGAGGCCGGTATAGCGTTCCAGGAACTGAGCGGCCCGCAGCGTCGGGGTCGTGACGGCCTCAGCCCGACCAAAGGTGCGCCGGGCGGCCCGCCAGGCACCCTTGATGAGTCGGTCGTGCAGACCTTTGGGAACAAGGGTGAATTCCAGCATGTTCTCCGGCATGAAGTGATTCGTGCCGATGATGCGGATGCCCCGCTTCGCGGCCTCGATCGTGACGGCGCGGCCCACCATGATGTGCGACTGGAAATGCACGACATCCGGTTTGAATGTGTCGAGAATACGCCGGCTCTCCCTGGGGATGAACCACGGCAGCGCATACCGCAGCCAGTCGTGCGGGTACCAGCGCCAGCTCTTGAGACGGTGCACGACCATCGGCTGACCCTCGTGCACCTCGGTCCAGGTGCCGAACTTGCGTGACGCGGCCGGTGCCATGATCTGCACCTCGTGCCCGCGGGCCACCATCCCGGCGGCAAGACGCTCCGCGAACTTGGCCGCACCATTCACGTCGGGCGCGAAGGTATCCGCAGCGATCAGTATCCGGAGCGGCGACTTCGACACCGGCTCGATGCGGGTCGCCTCGCTCGGCAAAACGGTCGAATCTGACAAAAGACACTGTCCCAACGTATGTGAGCCGGAGTTCGTCATCCGGCGATAATTCATGCTTTCGACAGCGCACACGCTGACGAGGTCTTGTAGAACCCTATTCTAAACCGTCCCGGCCACCGCGATACGGGTGGCGACGCGCCCGTGGGAACGCCGATCCCAGTGGCTCGGACCGTGTCAATCGTCGGCCAGTGGGTGAAACCGGGCCAACAGGAAGACCCCGACGATTGCGATGACACCCGCAACGAGGAAGGCGACCGTCGCCCACGGCGGCGCCTGCTCGATCTCGCCCAGGACGACGATGCCGATACCGACGGCGATCAGCGGATCGATCACTGTCAACCCGGCGATGACCAGATCCGGCGGTCCCGATGCATAGGCATTCTGAACGAAATAGGCGCCGAGCCCCGCCGCCAGCAGCAGCCCGACGAGGCAGGTCAGAGTCAGCCACTCGAAGTTGCCGTTCTGGGTGCGGTTGATGACGACCTTGGCCAGTGTGGCGACGAACCCGTAAAGGACTCCGGCGCCCACGATGTAGAAAATCGCCTTGAACCGGGTGCGCAGTCGAACGAACAGGACCCCGAAGACGGACAGTACGACGCCGAGCACGACCAGGATCGTGATCAGGTTGCCATCCGTGACCGGCTTGTCTACCGCGGTGAAGGCGGCCACGGTGACGAAGAGGGCCACCCCGCCGACGCACATCGCGATTGCGATCTTGGAAGCTCGGTTGACGGGTACCCGGGTAATGCGGGAATTCAGGATCGACGTGATCACGAGGGCGACGGCGCCCAGCGGCTGAACCATGATGATGGGGGCGAACGCCAGGCTGGAGAGCTGGAACGCGATCGCCAAACCGAGCATAATCGTGCCGAACACCCAGGACGGTCGCCCCAGAAGCAACATCAGCTGGCGCGGGTTGAGCCCCCCGGTGACCTCCGCCGTCTTGGCCTCGACCTTGGTGACGCCCCGATGCTGGAATTGCGCTCCCAGGGACAGGAAGACAGCTCCGACCAGGGCGAGCGGTATACCGATGGCCTGACGAGGATTGATTGCGATTTCCGCAGTCAGGTCAGCCAGGGAGAGTGTCACTCGACGACTTTACCGAGAACCGGCCCGATATCCTTGCTGAATGGCCGTTCGCTCGATAGTTATTTCAGGAGACCCCGTTCTCCATTCCCCTGCCCTGCCAGTGACCGATTTCGGGAGTGTCCTGCGTGAACTCGTGCAGGACATGTTCGAGACCATGGATGCCGCGCCCGGCGTCGGTCTGGCGGCGCCGCAGGTCGGAGTGCCGCTGCGGCTCTTCACCTTCAACTACCTCGACGACGACGACCACCTCTGGCGTGGCGTGGCCATCAACCCGGAGCTGTGGATCACCCCGGTTTCCGCGGGCGAGGCCGACGAGGACGAAGACGTCGAGGGCTGCCTGTCCTACCCGGGCGAGCGCTTTCCGCTGATGCGTTCTCCCTCCGCCATCCTGAGGGCGGTGGATCTCGAGCAGAAACCCTTCGAAATCCACGCCGAAGACTGGCTGGCCCGAATCTTCCAGCACGAGTACGACCACCTCGACGGCACCCTGTACGTGGATCGCCTCGAGCATTTCTACGCCAAGATCGCCTTCAAGGTGACCCGCAAGCGTGGCTGGGGCACGCCCGGGCTCGGCTGGATGCCCGGCGTCGACAACCTCGAAGATTGACCAGATAGGCCTGGCCTGATTCGCTGGCCCGGCGAAAGAGTCAGCCGCGGTCGAGGTCCACTCCATGGATGCCGTTGTGGAAGCGCAACGACGGGAAGATGGCCGAGACCGTGAACCCGACGCCGGGCACGGTCCCGGCGTTGAAAATGCCACCGAACATCGCGGTGCGCTCGCGCATCTGAGTGATGCCTGCCCCGGCTACGTTCGCACTCAGTGCCTTGAGGTCGTCGTCGATCGTGTACATCGTGCGCGCGGCGAAGTCGGCGGCGTCGGCACTGTCCCGGCGAGCCGCCGCACGGATGCCGTCATCGGCGACCAGCAGCTGCAGCCCGTCCTGAGTCCACGTGAACGTGACCCGAGCCTCCGTGCCTCGTCCGCCATGGGTGAGAGTGTTGGCCAGCGCGCTCTGCAGGATACGGAAGACGGCCAGTTCGGCGCCCTGCTTGAGCGGGAACCGCGCGCCTGACTCGGTGAAGACCACGGTGACGCCCGCGTCACGCATGACCCGGAACAGCTCGTTCGCCGACTGCAGGCCCGGTTGGGCGGCGGCGACAGATTCGCCCTCGCGCACGATCGTCAGCACGCGGCGCATGTCGGCCAGCGCCACCCGACCGTCGTCAACCAATGCCGTCGCCACCCGCACGGCGCTGGACGGGTCGCTCTCGGCCGTGTAGCGGGCACCTTCGGCACGGGTGATCAGCCGCGCAACGGACAGCACGGCCACGTCCTGCAGTTCCCGGATGATGCCGAGCCGGCCCTGTTGTTCGGCAAGAGACAGTTGCAGGTCAATGCGCATCCGCTCGGCCGCCGTGCGGTCGAAGACCACGCGCCGGGCCCGGACAAGGGTGACCAGCCAGAGGGCGAGCAACCCGACGACGAGCACGGACAGAACGGTGCTCACGGTGAGCCAGGACTCCACGGATGCCGCCTTTTCTGCGACCGCGTCGCACGGAAGTGAACGGGATACAAAAAAGGCCACCAGGGGTGGAGCCCTTGGTGGCCTTTCGCTCCCCGACTTGGACTCGAACCAAGAACCTGCGCATTAACAGTGCGCTGCTCTGCCAATTGAGCTATCGAGGAATGTTGCTGGAACAGCTCTACCACTTTATCAAAAGTTGGCGATCTGCCAAATCGGCGTCAACCGTCAGTAACCGATTCGAGGGTCAACGACGCCGACGTACCGCCCATCCGCAAGGAAGGCAACCACATTCAGGCGAATCCGCTCGGCCAGGAGCGGGGCGGTCATCTCGGGCGTGTCGGCCGAATGCGGTGTGATCAGGCACCGCGCCTCGGCCCAGAGCGGATGCCCCTGCGGCAACGGCTCCGGATCGGTCACGTCGAGGGCAGCGCCGGCGATGGTTCCTGCGGCCAGCGCTGCCACCAGAGCGTCCGTATCGACGAGCGGGCCGCGGGCGATGTTGACGAGCACCGTTTCGGGCCGCATCAGCTCGAGTTCGGCCCGGCCGATCAGGTGGCGGGTGCCGCCCGTGAGCGCAGCCGCCACGACGACGACGTCGCTGGTCTGGAGAACGCCGGAGAGGGCGTCCGTCACCACCGTCTGAGCCGCACCGGGCACCGGCTCGGTGCTGCGGCGCACCACTGTGACGTGGGTGCCGAAAGGCTCGAGCAGGCGGATCAGCTCACGGGCGATCCCACCAGCACCGATGATGGTCACATTGAGGCCGTAGAGCGAGCGCCCCTCGGACAGCGTGCTCCAACTTTTGGCCCGGACGCGCTTCGGCAGCACCCGCAGCAGCGCCAGGGTGAGAGCCAGGGCGTGTTCGGCGACGGGCTGCGCGTACGCGCCTTTCGCGCTGGTCCACAGAAGGTCCGGGCGGTCCAGGCCGGCCAGCACCCCGCTGAAGGCGTCGACGCCCGCCCAGGGGAGCTGCACCCACCCGATGCCGGGATACGCGTGCAGGGTGGCGCGCAGCTCGTCGGCCCGGCCGTAGTCCAGCCAGATCAGTCCGCGGGTCTCGCCGGAGAGCTCTGTCACGGTTCCCCCGGCAGCCTCGACCGCCCGGGAGAAGGCCGGTTCCGGCCGCGGCAGGATGGTGATCGGACCGGGGGCCGGCCGTCGGTGCGCCGGAAGGGGCGTGACCTCGTCGGCGAGAACGGCCTGGTGTTGCACGAATTCAGTTTTCGATGACATGTTCGTCGGATTCACTCTCGTAGTCGTAGTTGTCGTCGTCGTTCTCCTCGTCCGGCGCCTCCCCCATCAGAGCCGCAGCCAGGCCGGCGACATACGGGTGCCATGGGTCGTCGAACACCTCGTCGATCGTACCCAGCCCCACCAGCACGCCCTGGTGCAGCACGGCGATTCGGTCCGCGACCCGGCGAAGCACGCTGAGGTCGGAACTGATCACCATCGCCGAGAAGGCCCGCTCGCGCTGCAGCTCGCCGATCAGGTCGACCACGGCGTCCCGGACGGTGGCGTCGACGCCGGCCGTCGGCTCGTCCGCGATCAGGACCGACGGCCCGAATACCAGCGCCCGGGCCAGCGCCACCCGCTGACGTTGACCATTGCTCAGCTCGTAGGGGAATTTGGTGAGCACCGACAACGGAAGCCGCACCGCGTCGATCATGGTCGCCACTTGCTCGTCGAGGGTGTGCCGGTCGTAGCGCCGGTCTCGGTCGAGCACGGGCTCGGCCACGATCTCCGCCACCGTCAGAGTCGAGGGCAGCGTGTCGGCGGCATCCTGGGCGAGGTGCCCCACCCCGAAGGTGAGCCGGGCCAGCTTGCGCCGACGGATGCCACGGAGCCGGTACCCGAGCACCGTCGCCTCTCCCCCGGTGATCTCTGGTCGAACGTCGCCGGTGCCTCCGCCGCCGTGGCTGAACGCGGCGCCCGAGAGAACCCGGGCCAGCGTGCTCTTGCCCGAACCGCTCTGCCCGAGCAGTCCGAGCACCTCACCGGCCCCGATCTGCAGGGTAAGGCCACGCACGGCCGTGAATGCGCCGCTGGCACCGTGGGGCGGGTACTCGACCGTCAGGTCACTGGTGGAGATCGGACTGGTCGGACTTGTCGGTGCGGCGCCGCGGATCATGTGTCTATCCTGCCTCACGCAGCCGGCGCAGTCCCTCCCGGCGCAGGGCCTGCTCGGCCGGGTCCGGCACGGGCAGGGAGGCCAGGAGCCGCTGGGTGTAAGGATCCTTGGGTGCACCGAGAACCTCGGCGCTGGTGCCCTCCTCGACCAGTTTTCCGCGGTACAGCACCGCAATCCGGTCCGCGACGAGGTCGACGACAGCCAGGTCATGACTGATGAACAGCGCGGCAAAGCCGAACTCCCGCTGGAGATCGGCGAACAGCTCCAGCACCCGCGCCTGCACGGAGACGTCGAGAGCGCTGGTGGGCTCGTCGGCTATCAGCAGGGGCGGCTCCAGGGCGAGCGCCCGTGCCAGGCTCGCGCGCTGGCGCTGGCCGCCGCTCAGCTCGTGCGGGTAGCGGTCGCCGTAGGCACGCGGCAGCTGCACGGCCTCGAGGAGCTCGTTGACCCGCGGGCGGGCGTGGGCGGCGTTCTTCGCCCGACCGTGCACCACCAACGGTTCGGCGACGCAGTCGGCGATGGTCAGCAGCGGGTTGAAACTCGACGCCGGGTCTTGGAAGACGAACCCGATGTCGCTGCGGAACTTCCGGAACGCACGTTCCTTGAACCCGTTCATCTCGTGGCCCATCACGGTCAGGGAGCCACCGGTCACCCGGGTCAGGCCGGCGATGGCCCGCCCGATCGTGGTCTTACCGGAACCGCTCTCCCCCACCAGACCGAGAACCTCACCGGGCCGGATCAGGAAGCTCACGCCGTCGACGGCGGTGAAACCGGACCGGCCGAGCCGGCCGGGGTATTCGATTCGGAGCTGGTCGGCGACGACGACCGGCGCCTGCTGCTCCCAGTCGGCCGCGCGGGCCGTGGCACGGGCGGCGGCGTGCACGACCCCCTGGCCCACGTGAGGCACGGCGGCGAGCAGCTTCTTCGTGTAGTCGTTCTGCGGCGAGCGGAAGAGGGTTTGGGCATCCGCCTCTTCGACGACCTTGCCCTGGTACATCACCGCGACTCGGTCGGCGAGGTCGGCGACCACGCCCATGTTGTGGGTGATGAGCACGATCGCCGTGCCGAATTCATCGCGGCAGCGGCGCAGTAAGTCTAGGATCTCGGCCTGCACGGTCACGTCGAGCGCCGTGGTCGGCTCGTCGGCGACGATCAGGCCGGGGTCGAGCACCAGGGCCATGGCGATCACGACGCGCTGCTTCTGGCCGCCGGAGAACTGGTGCGGGTAGTAGTCGACGCGGGTTTCCGCGTCAGGGATACCGACCCGCCCGAGGATCTCGATGGCCTTCTTGCGGGCTTCCTTGCGACTGAACTGGCCGTGCGCGCGGATGCCCTCCATGATTTGCCAACCCACCGTGAAGACGGGGTTCAGCGCGGTCGAGGGTTCTTGGAACACCATGGAGACGTCGGTGCCGCGAACCTGCCGCAGCTGGGCGGTGCTGAGCGCGATGACGTTGCTCTCGCTCGAGCCGTCTTTGCTGCTGAGGATGACGGCCCCGGAGGCGGTCGCCGTCTCCGGCAACAGCCCGAGGATGGTCTTGGCGGTGACGGTCTTGCCGCTCCCGCTCTCGCCGACGATGGCCAGGACCTCGCCGGGAGCGACCCGCAGGGTGACGCCGTCAACGGCCCGAACGGCTCCGGCGTCGGTCGCGAACGAGATGCCCAGATCGGTGATGGTGAGCACGTCGGTCATGGTCGGTCCTCGAGTCCTTCGGTGGGATGGGTTGCGGCGCCTTCCAGTCCGCCGAGCCCGCCGGGGCCGGCGACGAGGGTGCCGCCGGGAACGACCGAGGTCTGCGCGACGATCCCGGCCGACTGGCCGACTGCGCGGCGTCCGCGCAGGCGGGGATCGGCCAGGTCGTTGAGGCTTTCGCCGACCAGTGTGATGCCGAGCACGACGAGCACGATGGCCAGTCCGGGGAACAGTGACGTCCACCAGATACCGCTGGTGACGTCCGAGAGGGCCTTGTTGAGGTCGTAGCCCCACTCGGAGGCGGCCGTCGGTTCAATGCCGAACCCGAGGAAGCCGAGGCCCGCGAGGGTCAGGATGGCCTCCGACGAATTCAGGGTGAAGATCAGCGGAAGGGTGCGGGTCGCATTGCGGAACACGTGCCGGAACATGATCCGGCCGCTGCCGGCACCCAGCACGCGTGCGGATTCCACGTAGGCCTCCGCCTTGATCCGCACCGTTTCGGCGCGGATCACCCGAAAGTACTGCGGAATAAAGACCACGGTGATTGAGATCGCCGCAGCCAGCACACCGCCGATCAGGTTGGATTTGCCCCCGGAGATGACGATCGACATCACGATGGCGAGAAGCAGCGACGGGAACGCGTAGACGGCGTCGGAGACGACCACCAGGATTCGGTCGAGCCAGCCGCCGAAATAGCCCGACACCAGCCCGAGGAACACCCCGGCGAAGATCGACAGCAGGACGGCCACTATGATCACGAACAGGGCGGTCTGGGCACCCCACAGCACCCGGGAGAGCACGTCGTAGCCGCTGACGGTGGTGCCCAGCGGATGCGCGCCCCCGGGCGGCTGCTGGGCTCCGAAGGCGCCGTCGGCGTCGCGCAGCTGGCTGAAGCCGTAGGGCGCGAGCACGGGGGCGAAAATGGCGGTCAGCACGAAGAGCGTGGTGATGATCAGGCCGGCGACCAGCATCCCGCGCTGGAGTCCGATGCTCTGCCTGAGCTGGTGCACGACGGGGAGGCGGGACCAGACGCTGCGCTTCTGCCGGGCGGAGATCGCGGTGGCGTCACTCATCTCAGTACCTCACTCTCGGGTCGATCAGTGCGGCGATGATATCGACGACGAAGTTGGAGAGGGCGACGATCACGGCGAGCAGGGCGACGATCCCCTGCACCGCCACGAAGTCCCGGGCCTTGAGGAACTCGGAGAGCATGAAGCCCAGGCCCTTCCATTCGAAGGTGGTCTCGGTCAGCACGGCGCCGCCGAGCAGCAGGGCGATCTGGAGGCCGATCACGGTGATGATCGGGATCAGGGCCGGCCGGTAGGCGTGCTTCCGCACCAGGCGGAACTCGCTCACCCCACGCGAGCGAGCGGCGTCGACGTAATCGGTGCCAAGGGTTCCGATCACGTTGGTGCGCACGAGGCGGAGGAAGACCCCCGCAGTGAGCAGCCCAAGCGTCAGCGCGGGGAGCACGGCATGCTCGAGCACGTCCCCGAGCACGGTCGGGTCCCCGGTCAGGATGGCGTCGATCGTGTACAGGCCGGTCTGGTTCGGCAACAGCTGCATCTGCAGCTCGGAACTGGTCGAGGCCCGCCCGGAGACGGGAAGCACGTCGAGGTAGACGGCGAAGACGAGTTTGAACAACAGCCCGGAGAAGAACACCGGCGTGGCGTAGCAGAGGATAGCGAAAACCCGGAGGAAGGCGTCCGCGGATTTGTCCCGCCAATAGGCGGCGACCATGCCCAGGGGAATCCCGACGATGAACGCGACGACCAGGGCGTAGAAGACGAGCTCGAACGTGGCCAGCCCATAGGTGACCAGGATCTCGGAGACGGGACGGTTGGTGCTGATGGTCGTGCCGAAGTTGCCGGTGAATACCTGGCCCAGGTACTCGATGTACTGCACGAAGATGGGCCGGTCGTAGCCGGCGGCCTGGATGCGCTCGGCCAGCTGCTCGGGCCCGAGACGCCCGCCGAGAGCGGCCGTGATCGGGTCACCGGTCGTGCGCATCAGCCAGAAGACCATGGACACGAGGATGAAGATGGTGGGAAAGATCAGCAGGAAGCGGATCAGGATGTACCGGCCGATCCCGCCGTCGGTTGCGGGACGTTTCTTGCGTCCCGTCGCGCGGGGCGACGGGGGGCGCGTGGTCACAGTGGTCATTCCTGCCTAACGATTGGACTGTGCGATTAGACCGTGACGGGGGCACCCAGCGCGCAAGCGGCTGGATGCCCCCGGGTTTCAAATTAGAGAAACTCTAACCGGTTGACGTACTAACCTTTGGCCAGCGCCGCGTAACGGAACTTGAACGACGCGTCGAGCGTGTCGCTGGTTCCGGTCACATCGGGGCCGGTGACGGCAACCTGGGCGCCCTGGAGCAGCGGCACGGTGGATAGCTGCGCGGCGACCTTGTCCTGGATCTCCTCGATCAGCTTGGTGCGCTCGGCGGGATCGGCGGTGACGGCCTGCTTCAGGATCAGGGCGTCGACCACCGTGTCGCTGTAGTGGTTCTTGAGGAAGCCGCCTTCGAGGAAGAACGGGGTCAGATAGTTGTCCGCGTCGGAGTAGTCCGGGAACCAACCGAGCTGGTAGACGGGGTAGACATCCGTCGTGCGGTCCTTCGAGTACTGAACCCACTCGGTGGTCTGCAGGTTGACGGTGAAGAGGCCCGAGGCTTCCAGCTGGTCCTTGACCAGGGCGTACTCGTCGCCGGACGACGGGCCGTAGTGGTCGTTACTGTACTGGAGATTGAGCTTTACCGGACCGGTCACACCGGCGGCCTTGAGGGTTGCCGCGGCCTTGTCGACGTCGGGGGCACCCTCACCGTCGCCGTAGAGGCCTTTGAGGGACTCGGTGGCGCCGGTCAGTCCGGCGGGAACGTAGGAGTACACCGGGGTGTACGTGCCCTTGTAGACCTGCTCGGCGATTTCGTCGCGGTCGACGAGGTCGGCCACGGCCTGGCGCACGGCAAGGGCCTTGGCCGGGTCGGCCTCGGCGGTCTTGGCGCCGAACGGCTGGGTGTCGAAGTTGAAGACGATGTAGCGGAGTTCGCCGCCGGGGCCGTCGACGACCTTGACCTTGTCGTTGCCGCGCAGGTCCTCGATGTCGGTGGCCGACAGGCTACGGAACGCCACGTCGATATCGCCCTGCTGCACTTCGAGCTTTAGATTGGAGGCGTCGGCGTAGTACTTCACGTTGACGACGTCGGTCTTGGCCGCGCCCAGGAGACCCTCGTAGTCCGGGTTGGCCTTGTAGCCGACCAGGTTGTTGAAGTCGTAGCTGGTGATGACGTACTGGCCGGCGAACGCGTTGGCGTCGACGATGTCCTGGTCCGGCGTGAGCTTCGTGGCCGAGAAGGTGTCCTCGTCGACGATGGGGCCGGCCGGGCTGGACAGGATCTGCGGGAAGATCTGGTCGTCCGCCTGCTTCAGGGTGAAGACAACCGTGGTGTCATCGGGGGCCGCGACGCTGTCCAGGTTATAGAGCAGCGAGGAGGGGCCGTTGTCGTCTGCGATCGCCAACTGGCGATCGAAGGTGAACTTGACGTCGGAGGAGGTGAGCTCGTTGCCGTTGGCCCACTTCAGACCAGGCTTGAGGGTGACCGTGTACTCGGTGGGGCTGGTGAACGCGGCGGCCGTGGCGATGTCGGGCTCGACGTCCGGGCTGCCGTAGGGCGTGTTCATCAGGAATGGGAAGACCTGGTTCTGCACCGCGAACGAGCCGTTGTCGTAGGAACCGGCCGGGTCGAGCGACGTGATCTTGTCGGTCGTGCCGATCGTGATGGCTTCGCCACCCGAGCTGGTCTCGTTGTCGGTTCCGCCGGCGGAGCAACCCGCGAGGGTCAACGCGGTGACCGCGAAAACCGCTGCGGCGCTGAGCCCTCTCGCGCGTGAAGTGGATGAGAATGCCATAGCCGTGAGCCTCTTCCTCTAGAAAACCGATGCCGGGCGCAGGAATCGTGCGCGGCCAGCATTGCTGTAGGAAAAGAAGTAGCACAGAATGCGCGGTGTCCCGGCGCAATACGATGCATCTTTATCGAGCTGCAACCAAGGAGAAGCCGGGCGAGACGAGCGCGGTCTACTCCTCCCGGAGGTTGCGGCGCTCGGCCTCGACTCGCACCAGCTCCCGCTGGAGTGCCACATAGACGTCGCGATTGGTCGCATCCGCGCGCTGGAGTCGGCCGAGCAGTTCGGCCTTCTGACGCAGCAGGTCCCGGTCGATCAGGGCCACAGTGATGTCGCGCACGTAGCGGCCGATTTCGCGTTCGGAGCGTTCGGGAAGGGAAGCCATCGCCAGCTCCTTGACCAGGTTTTCCAGCGTGGCCGGGACCTCGGCGACGATGCGGTCGAGCCAGTCGACGGCGTCGTGGTGGGGCGCGGTGGCCGCGATGGCGTCGCGCACCACCGCCAGGGAGGTGTTCACGAAGTTCGTCGCCGCGGCGCGCTGGATCAGATCCACCCCGACGACGGTAGGGCGCTGCAGCATGGCCATCAGGCCGTCGCGTTCCAGCCGGGTGACCGGGTCGGTCGCCAGGTCGATCATGGAGAACGGCTGCTCCCGCGGCGCCGGCTCGTTCTCCCCCGGCCGAGATCCCGGAGTGGCCGTACCGGTGCTCCGGGAGCGCGACAGGGCGGCGGAGACGGCCTTGCCAACCTCGCCGAGCTCCATGCCGAGCATGCGCGCCAGCTCGTGCGTGTAACCGGGTCGCAGGGTCGGGTCACGGATGTCGCCGACGATTGGCGCCGCGGCGCGAAGCGCGGCGACGCGACCCTCCACCGTGTCGAGGTTGTATTGGCCGAGCAACTGCCGGATCATGAACTCGAACATGGGCTTTTTTGAGTCGATCAGCCGGCGCACGGCGTCATCGCCGCGGTGCAGTCGCAGGTCGCAGGGGTCCAGTCCCTCGGGCGCGACGGCCACGTACGTCTGGGCGGAGAAACGCTGCTCCTCGCTGAATGCGCGCACGGCGGCCTTCTGGCCGGCGGCATCCGGATCGAACGTGAACACGACCTCGCCGACCCCGCTGTCGTCGCCGAGCACGCGACGCAGCACCTTGATGTGGTCGACCCCGAAGGATGTGCCGCAGGTGGCGACCGCGGTCGTCACCCCGGCAAGGTGGCAGGCCATGACGTCGGTGTAGCCCTCCACGACGACGACCTGGTGGCCTCGGGAGATGTCGCGTTTGGCGAGGTCAAGCCCGTAGAGCACCTGGGACTTGTGGTAGATCGGCGTTTCGGGGGTATTCAGATATTTGGGTCCCTTGTCGTCGTCGAGGAGGCGACGCGCCCCGAAGCCGATGGTCTGCCCGGTGATGTCCCGGATCGGCCAGACCAGGCGGCCGCGAAACCGGTCGTACACGCCGCGGTCGCCGCTGGAGACGAGACCGGACAGCGTGAGTTCCTCGGTGGAGAACCCCTTGGCGCGCAGGTGGTTGGTGAGCTCGTCCCAGCTTTTCGGGGCGAAGCCGACCCCGAACCGGGCGGCCGCGAGGGAGTCGAAGCCGCGTTCGCCGAGGAAAGTACGCCCGACCAGGGCGCCGGGGCTGCCGAGGCGTTCCACGAAGAAGTCGGCCGCGGCCTGGTTGGCGGCGTACAGGCGGGCCCGATTGGTGTGGTCGGGAGCCTCGCCGGCGCCGCCCTCGTAGTGCAACTCGATACCGACCCGGCCGGCGAGCCGTTCGACGGCCTCACTGAAACTGACGTGGTCCATCTTCTGCAGAAAGGAGTAGACGTCGCCGCTCTCGCCGCAACCGAAGCAGTGGTAGAAACCGACCTGGGGGCGCACGTGGAAGCTTGGGCTGCGCTCGTCGTGAAAGGGGCACAGTCCCTTCATCGATCCCACGCCGGCGGACTTGAGACTCACGTAGTCGCCGACGATGTCGGCGATGTTGGTGCGGGCCTTGACCTCTTCGATGTCGTTTTGTCGAATCAGGCCTGCCATAGCTGAATGTTAGTCCTGCCCGTGTCGGTGTTCGGTGTGGTGTCGTCGTTCTGTGCGATGCTGTCCGTGCTGTCCGTGCTGTTGTTCGCGCAGGTCAGTGCTTTACCAGGCGTTCGTACCAGGCCAGCGCGGACTGGTCGGTCAGGCTGGCGACCTGGTCGACGACGACGCGTTTGCGGGCTGCGGCGTCGGCGGCCGCGTGCCAGTCCTCCCGGTATCCCGCGTCCAGGTGTTCGTCCCCCGTCGCGTGCAGCGTGCGCGCCAACAGGGTGAGCACCTGCCTCTGCTCCACGTAGATGGGCTTGCGGGTCTGTCGCGTCATCACGAAGGTCGCCACGATGCCCTTGAGCACGGCGATCTCCGCCTCGACCTCCCGCGGCACGACCACGTGGGCGCCGAACCGAATCAGGTCGCCTCCCGGGTTGGCGTCGCGCGTGGCGCGCACGGCGGCACCGCTGAAGCGGCCGATCAGCTGGCTGGTCAGGTTCTTCAGCAGGCCCTGGTCGCGGCGGCTGCCCGACCACGTCTCAAGCCAGGCGTTGAGCGAGTCGAGCCGGTCGAAGGCGTCGGCCAGGTCCCCCTCGGAGAGACCATCGCCGGTCCACTCGGTCATCGTGGCCAGAAGCGACTCGTGGTTGGTCCGGCTGCCGAGCTGGCCGACGTCGATGTAGCCGTTGACGACGGCGTCCTCGAAGTCGTGCACGGAATACGCGATGTCGTCGGAGAGGTCCATCACCTGCGCCTCGATGCAGCGCCGGCGCTCCGCGGCGCCGGAGCGCATCCACTCGAAGGCCTCCCGGTCATCCGGGTAGAAGCCGTACTTGGCGCGGCCGCTGGGATCGGCGACCGACGAGTCGGCCGGCCAGGGGTATTTGCAGCTCGCGTCGAGGCTCGCCCGGGTGAGATTGAGCCCATAGCTGCGGCCATCGCGGCCGAAGACCTTGGGTTCGAGTCGGGTGAGCAGGCGGAGCGTCTGGGCATTGCCCTCGAAGCCGCCGATGTCCGCGGACCAGGTGTTGAGGGCCTTCTCGCCGTTGTGGCCGAAGGGCGGATGGCCGATGTCGTGCGCCAGGCAGGCGGTGTCGACGATGTCCGGGTCAAGGCCCAGCCGCAGAGCGAGTTCGCGCCCGACCTGGGCGACCTCAAGAGAATGGGTGAGTCGGTTGCGCGCGAAATCAAGGCCGGCGGCCGGGCTCAGCACCTGGGTCTTCGCTGCCAACCGGCGCAGTGCGCTCGAGTGCAAAAGCCGGGCCCGGTCGCGAGCGAAATCGCTGCGCCGGGAGCCGTGCTCCTCAGGCAGCCAGCGTTCCTCGTCGTGCCTGCTGTATCCGGTCTCGTTAGCCACCGCTTGTGTCCCCTTCACCTTCGGTCAGATTGGCGCGCTCCGCCGACACAAGCTCCTGGGAGTCGAGCCAGTGTTCAGGCAGTGAGGTTTTCTTCGGGCTGCCGGCCCGACCCCGGGGTCCCTCGGCGCCCTCGCCGGGATAGTCCTGATCGCCGTCGAGGGTGCCCAGCAGATCGTCGAGCTGCGCGAGCGAGACGACCGAGGCCAGGCTCGCCCGCAGGTCGCCGCCGACCGGGTAGCCTTTGAAATACCAGGCCACATGCTTACGGATGTCCCGACAGGCCCGCTCCTCGCTCTCGAAGAACTCGGTCAGGAGCACCGCGTGGCGGCGAAAGGCGTCGGCGACCTGGCCCAGGTTGGGCTGGATCCTGGCAGCCGGCGCGCCGGACTCGCCGCCGCGGAAGGCCGCGGCGAGGTCACCGAACAGCCAGGGGCGGCCCAGGCAGCCGCGCCCGACGACGACGCCGTCGCAGCCGGTCTCCGCGACCATGCGCAGGGCGTCCTCGGCGGACCAGATGTCGCCGTTGCCGAGCACGGGCACGCTGGTGACGGTTCTCTTGAGGGTCGCGATGGCCGACCAGTCGGCCTGGCCGGAGTAGTACTCGGCTGCCGTTCGGGCATGCAGGGCGATGGCCGCGACACCGGCGCCCTCGGCCGCTTTGCCGGCCTCCAGATAGGTCAAATGGTCGGAGTCGATGCCCTTGCGCATCTTGACGGTAACCGGCACGTCACCGGCCGCGGTGACGGCACCCTCGACGATCTGGCGGAAGAGCCCGAGCTTCCAGGGCAGGGCGGCGCCGCCGCCCTTGCGGGTGACCTTGGGAACCGGGCAGCCGAAGTTGAGGTCGATGTGGTCGGCCCGGTCCTCGGCCACAAGCAGGGTGACTGCCTCGGCGACAGTCTTCGGGTCCACGCCGTACAGCTGGATTGAGCGGATTTTTTCGCTCGCGTGATGGTTGATCAGCCGCATCGACTCCGGCGTGCGTTCGACCAGCGCACGGGAGGTTATCATCTCGCTGACATAGAGGCCTGCGCCGTATTCACGGCACAGACGACGGAACGCCGTGTTGGTAATCCCGGCCATGGGAGCGAGAACGACGGGCACGTCGAGCGTGAGCGGGCCGATCGTGAGGTTCGCCGGGCTGGTCTGGGTTACGGAAGTCATCCGTTCAATTCTCCCCCACGCCGGGACGCCTACCTGACGACCCGGCTAGACGCCGCAGGAACCGCCGCCGCAGCATCCGCCGGCCGCGGTCTGGCCGAGAAGTTCGATCGTGGGGACGGACTCGGCCTCGGCGAGGGCGACCGGGGTGGTGGTGTCGGGTGCGTCGCTCATGTGTTCTTCTCCTCGGATTTTTCGGTGTGCGCCTGGCGGAGGGCCTGGGCGAAGGTGTCGGGGTCCTGGGCACCGGAGATCCCGTATTTGCCGTCGATGACGAAGAAGGGCACCCCCTGGATGCCGTAGGCGTTGGCCTGAGCGACGTCGGCCTTGACATCCGCGAGGAAGTCGTGGGCGGTCAGGGCGCGGATAACGTCGTCACGGTCCAGGCCGATTTCGGCGGCGAGGTCTGCGAGGTCGCCGATCCGGCCGACGTGGCGGCCGTCGACGAAATAGGCCTTCAACAGTCGTTCTTTCATGTCAAGCTGGCGGCCGTGCGCCTTCGCGTAGTGCAGCAGCTCGTGCGAGATGACAGTGTTGGTCTGATGCACGGAGTCGTAGTCGTAGTGCAGCCCGACGCTCTCGGCAATGCCGGTGACGCGCTCGAGCATCTGCTCGACCTCGGCGACCGGCAGGCCCTTGCGCTGGCTGAGGTAGTCGACGGGGCTGCCGTCGAAGTCGACCGGGGTATCCGGGGCGAGTTCAAAGCTGTGATATTCAACCTCGACGTTCCCGTCGAACAGGGCCGCCCCGGCCTCGAACTTGCGCTTTCCGATGTAGCACCAGGGGCACTGAACGTCGGACCAGATGTCTACTTTGATGGTTTCACTCACTGTGGGGTCAACCGATGGTGCCCCACGTTGTATTCCCGGCCTAGACGGTCGGCGCGTCCACGGCGCCGCCGTAGCGGCGGTTACGGGCCGCGTAGAGCTCGATTGCCCGCCACAGGTCTTCACGGCCGAAGTCCGGCCAGAGAGTGTCCAAAAACACCATCTCCGCGTAGGCGCTCTGCCAGAGCAGGAAGTTGCTGGTGCGCTGCTCCCCCGAACTACGCACGAACAGGTCAACGTCGGGGAGGTCCGCGGTGTATAGGTACCGCTGGATCGATTTCTCGGTGATCCCGGCGGGCTTTAACCTGCCTGCGGCCACGTCCTCAGCCAGCGCGCGCACGGCATCCGCGATCTCGGTGCGCCCGCCGTAGTTCACGCACATGGTGAGGGTGAGCACGTCGTTTCCGGTGGTCAGCCGTTCGGCGAACTGCAGTTCCTTGATGACGGATGCCCACAGCCGGGGCTTGCGTCCGGCCCACCGCACGCGCACCCCCCATTCGTTGAGCTGATCGCGCCGGCGGTGCAGAACGTCCCGGTTGAATCCCATCAGGAAGCGAACCTCGTCGGGTGACCGCTTCCAGTTCTCGGTGGAGAACGCGTAGACGCTCAGGTGTTTGACGCCGATCTGGATGGCCCCGGCGACGACGTCGAGTAGCGCGGCCTCCCCCGCCTTGTGGCCTTCCACCCGAGGCAGCCCGCGCGCGTTCGCCCACCGGCCGTTGCCGTCCATCACGACCGCCACGTGCTCGGGAACGGCCTTCGTCGGCAGGGCGGGCGGGTACAGGCCAGTCCAGTCCAAGGGTTTGAACGGCACCGCATCCTTGTGGGTCAGGAGCTTCTGGCCGAAGGGATTGAGGAAGGGCGCAGGGGTCATCGACTCACGTGTTCCAACGATCGAAGGCCGCGTCCGAGGTGCCACTGCGTGTAGGCGGCGACGACCCCGGTGGCCTGGGCTCTGGTTTGGGGCGGGGTGGATTTGGTGTGCTCCCAGTCGCCGGTCAGGAGGGAGCCGAGCAGGGTGATGGTGGCCGGATCGAGCCTCGGCGAACCAGGCGCTGCGCAATCGTCGCAGACGATCCCGCCAGCCTGCACAACCATCGCGGAGTGGGATCCCCGGGCTCCGCACCGTGCGCAGTCCTGGAAACTGGGTGCCCAGCCGGCCATCGACAGTGCTCGGAGCAGATAGGAGTCGAGGGTGAGGCCCGCGCCGTGCTCACGGCGGGAGAGCGACCGGAGGGCACCCACGAGCAGCAGGTATTGCTGCAGCGAACCCTCCGCCTCGGTGAGTTTGTCGGCGGTTTCGACCATGGCGCTGGCTGCCGTGTAGCTCGGGTAGTCGGCCGTGATCAGGGCTCCGTAAGAAGCGATGGACTCCGCCTGCGTGATGACATCGAGGCTCCGCCCCTCCCAGAGCTGCACGTCGGCGACCATGAACGGTTCGAGCCGGGCCCCGAATTTCGACGCGGTGCGGCGCACACCCTTGGCGACCGCGCGCACCTTCCCGTGCTGGCGCGTGAGCATGGTGACGATGCGGTCGGCTTCGCCCAGTTTCTGGGTGCGCAGCACGACGACATCATCACGGTAGACAGGCACCCTTGGATTCTCCCACCTGGCGGGAGCGCGGGGTCGTCAAGCGCGCCGATACCCACCGTTTCAGTGGTTTCATTAGGGGTGCCCTCCACCTCATTCTTCATTCCGCTCTGGCTCGACCTCACGGCCGTGGCCATCGGCGCCGTGCAGGGCGCCATGTTCGCCGGCCGTTTCACCGACCGCCGCTTCGACCTGCTCGGCATCGCGCTGATCGGCGTCACCGTGGGGCTCGGCGGCGGTTTGCTCCGCGATATCCTGCTGGGCGGCGTGCCGGCCGCGCTGCAGAGCAACTGGTACCTGCCGGTGTGCGCGGGGGCGGCTCTGCTCGGCATGCTGCTGCAGAGCCTGTTCAACCGGCTCGGCCCGTTCATCATCGCCCTCGACGCCGTGACCATCGGGCTGTTCGGCGCCCTCGGCACGAGCAAGGCACTCGCCGTCGGCCTGCCGGAGATCCCCGCCCTGTTCGTCGGGGTCGTCACGGCGGTGGGTGGGTCGGCCCTGCGGGACATGATGTTGAACGTGCCGATCGCCGTAATGCATGTCGGTTCGTTCTACGCCGTCGCGGCCGGGGTCGGCAGCGGCCTGCTCGTGGTGCTCTTCATGCTGCAGGTGCCCATCACCATCGCCGGGATCGCCTGCGTCGTGGTGACGACGGTCATCCGGATCCTCGCCGCGCGGTACGGCTGGAGCCTGCCGCAGCAGCGCGCGATCGGCAGTTGGCCCCGGTGGCGGCGCGACAATATCGTCGCCTTCCGGCGGCGCAGGAACCGCGGGGACTGAGGCACCGAACGGGCCCGAAACTGGTCCACAAACGACGGATTCCGCTCTCGCCTTTCATTGCCTCCCGGGTCAGACTGGTGAGAAGTTTTCACGTCGTTTGGAGGAACCTCATGAACATGATGAAGGGCACCGTGCCCGATTCGATGCCGGATTTGATGCCGGTCCTGTCCCGAGGCAAGCACAGAAACCCGCGTTCCGGCGCCTGTTTCATGGAGTTCGCCTCCTATCTCGCCGGAGAGGCCTGGAGTGACCACCCGGCCTGCACTCATCCGTTACTCGCCTCCGCCGCTCGGATGGTGAACGACTGCACGTCGGACACTGCCCGGGCCCGCCTGGTCCCGCTGATCCCGTCGGTGATCGGTTTGCGCGGGGACAACGCACGGGTGCGCCTGCTGATCGCTCTGCGGGCGGCCACATCCGCCCTCCCGGTCACGAGTGCGGACCACCAACGGGCTCTTGCCGTGGGGATCCTCAACTGCGAACGGCACCTGACCGAGGCCAGCGGCACCATTCCCGACGACGTCGCCCTGCGCATCCGCAATTCGTTTGACGCGGCACCGGAGACCGAACGGTGGGCGCGAGAATTCATCGCCTCGATGGGATCCTGGTCTCGGAGCAAGTTCACGGACCGCACGGCGGAGACCATCATCCGGGTGTCCGTGCAGGGCGTCGCGGAAGCGTGCGTTCCCGACCCGGACGGTCAGCTCTACGACCTGCTCGCCGGCGCGATCGACGACTGCACGATGGTGTTGACCCCCGCGGTCAACCCACGCGCTGCCAGGGTGACTGCCGACCCGACTCACGTCACTCCGACGCACCGGACGAAGACGAAGGACACGGCGCGGGTCTAGGGCCGGTTTGACAGCACGCAGCCGGGAATCGACGCTCCGGCCGAGCGCCCTCCTCCCCGGGGAAGGCACTCGGCCGGGCTGACGATTCTCTGCTCACGCGCCGACGGAGTCCACGTGCCGGCCGAGGCTACCCGAGGTCAGGCGGTCGCGTCCGCCAGAGACCGCTTGCCGGCCTCGGCGCGGATGCCGCGGTTGACCGCCGACACCACCGATTTGAGCGAGGCGGTCGAGATGTCCGCGTCAATGCCGACGCCCCAGAACCGCGTGCCGTTGACGTCGAGTTCGACGTAGGCCGCGGCGAGGGCGTCGCCGCCGGCCGACATGGCGTGCTCGACGAAGTCGTAGAGGGTGATGGCGATGCCGCGTTCGGCCATCACGCCGAGGAACGCCGCGATCGGGCCGTTGCCCGCGCCGACGGCGCTGGACACGGTCGTGTCGTCGCGCAGGTCGACGGACAGTTCGACCGAACCGGAGAGGTCGCTCGAGGTGCGCGTGGCGTGCAGCTCGAATCGACCCCACTTGGCGTCGGGCGTGGTGTGGCTGGCCGGTAGGTACTCGTCGTTGAAGATTTCCCAGATCTGCTCACTGGTGACCTCGCCGCCCTCCTGGTCGGTCTTGGACTGCACGACGCCGGAGAATTCGATCTGCAGCTTGCGCGGCAGGTCCAGGGCGTGGTCGGTCTTGAGCAGGTAGGCCACGCCGCCCTTGCCGGACTGGGAGTTGACCCGGATCACGGCTTCGTAGCTGCGTCCGAGGTCCTTCGGGTCGATCGGCAGGTACGGGACCGCCCAGAGCAGGTCGTCGACGCCGCAGTCCTGCGTGGCGGCATCCACTGCCATGGCCTCGAAGCCCTTCTTGATGGCGTCCTGGTGCGAGCCGCTGAACGCGGTGAAGACCAGGTCGCCGGCCCAGGGACTACGCTCGGGCACGGGCAGCTGGTTGCAGTACTCCGCGGTGCGCTTGACCTCGTCGATGTTGCTGAAGTCGATCTGCGGGTCGATGCCCTGGGTGAACAGGTTGACGCCCAACGCCACCAGGTCGACGTTGCCGGTGCGCTCCCCGTTGCCGAACAGACAGCCTTCGATGCGGTCGGCGCCGGCCAGGTAACCCAGTTCCGCGGCCGCGATGGCTGTGCCGCGGTCGTTGTGCGGGTGCAGGGAGATGAGCACGTTCTCGCGGTGGGCGAGGTGGCGGGACATCCACTCGATGGAGTCGGCATAGACGTTGGGTGTGGCCATCTCGACGGTCGCGGGCAGATTGATGATGACCTTACGCTCCGGCGTGGGCTCGAGGACCTCCAATACCTGGTTGCAGACGTCGACGGCGAATCCCAGCTCGGTACCGGTGTAGCTCTCCGGGGAGTACTCGTAGTAGACCATGGTGCCGGGGACGGATGCCTCGGCGGCGCGGCAGAGACGCGCGCCGGCCAACGCGATGTCGATAATGCCCTGCTTGTCTTCGCGGAACACGACCTTGCGTTGCAGCACGCTGGTGGAGTTGTAGAGGTGGACGATGGCCTGCCTGGCGCCCGCGATCGACTCGTAGGTGCGCCGGATCAGGTGCTCGCGCGCCTGGGTGAGCACCTGGATGGTCACGTCGTCTGGAATGGCATTTCCGTCGATCAGGCTGCGCACGAAGTCGAAGTCGGTCTGGCTGGCCGACGGGAAGCCGACCTCGATCTCCTTGTAGCCCATCCGCACGAGCATGTCGAACATGATGCGCTTGCGCTCCGGGCTCATCGGATCGATCAGCGCCTGGTTGCCATCCCGCAGGTCCACGGCGCACCAGCGCGGGGCCGCGGTGATGTGCTTGTCCGGCCAGGTGCGGTCGGGCAACTCGATCGTGAACTGCTCCTGATACGGGCGATACTTGTGGATCGGCATCTGGGATGCGGTCTGATTGTTTTTCATGATCTGGGATCTCCTCGCGAGTGGTGGGTAGCCAACGACGAACTCCGCGACGAGGGAGGCCTCAGATTAGGACTCGTCGCGGCAGCGAAGAAGCAGCTCACCGAAAAACATAAGTGCAGGCTACCACCCTCGGCTGCACCCTTGGCAGCGGATCGGGTCACGCCACCCGATCCGCTACCGAGGATGCTGGCGGTTCGGGCTGCAGGCGGAACGACGGCTAGAAACCGAGGCGGCCCAGCTGTTTCGGGTCGCGCTGCCACTCCTTGGCGACCTTGACCCGGAGCGAGAGGAAGACCCGCTTTCCCACCAGCGGTTCGATCTGTTTGCGGGCGCGCACACCAACATCCTTCAACCGGCTGCCGGATTTGCCGATGATGATGCCCTTCTGGCTGTCGCGCTCGACGAACAGGTTCGCGTAGATCTCGACCAGTTCCTGGTCGTCGCGCTCGATGATGTCGTCAATGGTCACGGCGATCGAGTGCGGCAGTTCGTCGGTGACGCCCTCGAGCGCCGCCTCCCGGATGTACTCCGAGATGCGCGACTCGAGGCTCTCGTCGGTGACCGCGTCGGCCGGGTAGAGCGGGGCATCCGACAAGGGCAGCAGGCGCAGCAGCTCCGCGCTGAGGATATCGAGCTGGATGCGGCTGGTCGCCGAGATCGGCACGATCGCCTCCCAGTCACGCAGCTGTGACACGGCGAGGAGCTGGTTGGCGACACTGGTCTTGGAGGACATGTCGATCTTGGTCACGATGGCCACCTTGCGGGCCCGCGGAAAGTTGTCCAGCTGCTCGTTGATGAACCGGTCGCCCGGGCCGATCGGCTCGTTGGCCGGAATGCAGAGGCCCACCACGTCCACGCCGGACAGCGTCGACTGCACGAGGCTGTTCAGTCGTTCGCCCAGCAGGGTGCGCGGCTTGTGGATACCCGGGGTGTCGACCAGAATCAGCTGGCCGTTCTTCTGGTGCACGATGCCGCGGATGGCGCGCCGGGTGGTCTGCGGCTTCGACGACGTGATCGCGACCTTCTCCCCGACCAGCGCGTTCGTCAGCGTGGACTTGCCCACGTTGGGGCGTCCCACGAACGACACGAACCCCGCTCGGAATCCTTCTACTTCAGTCATGACCGTTCACTCTCTCATCGTCCGACACTCCGAGGAATGCGTTCTGCGCGTCTATCAGCGCTTGATCTCGTTCAACCAGCACGGTGCTGATTCGTTTGCGGCGGCCCTCGGTGCGTTCGGCGGTGAGGACCAACCCGCTCGCCCTGGCGACCGAACCCGCCACCGGCAAGCGCCCGAGGGCCTTGGCCAGCAGGCCACCCACCGAATCGACCTCGTCGTCGTCCAGTTCCAGGTCGAACAGCTCGCCCAGCTCGTCGACCGGAAGCCGCGCGCTCACCCGAAAGCGACCGTCGCCGAGGACCTCGACCTCCACGACGTCGCGGTCGTACTCGTCGGAGATGTCTCCCACGAGTTCCTCGATCAGGTCTTCCAGGGTGACCAGTCCGGCGATTCCACCATACTCGTCGACCACCATCGCGAGGTGGTTTGACTCGAGCTGCATCTGGCGGAGCAGCGCGTCGGCTTTCTTCGACTCGGGCACGAAGACGGCAGGTCGCTCGAGCTCCCGCACCGTGAGGCTCTCCACATTCGGCGGCCGCTCGTAAACGAGCCGAGCCACATCGCGCAGGTACAGGATGCCCGTGACGTCATCCACTTCGCCGTCGATGACCGGAACCCGGGAGAATCCCTTACTCAGGAACAGGCCCATCGCCGCGCCGATCGATGAGTCCGCTTCGATGGTGACCATGTCGGTGCGCGGAATCATCACCTCGCGCACGACGGTCTCGTTGAACTCGAAGATCGAGTGGATCAGTTCCCGGTCGTCCTCCTCGAGGACGTCGAGCTCGGTGGCCTCGTCGACCATGCTGAGCAGCTGGTCCTCCGACGTGAACGTGGCCAGCCGGGTGCGCCCGGGGGTGACCCGGTTGCCGAGGGCGACAAGCGCGTTGGCGATGGGGCCGAGGAGCACTCGGAGGAAGTGCACCAGCGGGGCGATCGCGGAGAGCAACTCCACGGGGTGGGCCCGGCCCACGCTGCGCGGGCTGGCGCCGACGAGCACGAAGGAGACCGCGGTCATCAGCAGGGACGACAGCAGCAGTGCCAGCCACAGCTCCTCGATCGTGGTCGCGAAGACGAGGGTCACCAGCACGGCCGCCGTGGTCTCGGCGATGATCCGTACAAAACTGATCGTGTTCAGGTGCGCCCCGGTGTCGGCGGCGATCGCCGTCAAAGGGCGCTTGGCACGGGACTTCTCGGCCAGGTCGAGAATGTCGGCCCGGGATTGGCTCGTGACGGCGGAGTCCACCGCGGCCATCAGGCCGCCGAAGGCGACCAACAGGATGGCCGCCGTGAGAAACCACCCGATCATCGGTCGCGGAGGCGTTCCTGCAGGGCGAAGCCGATCAGGATGTCTCGCTGGATGCCGAACATTTCCTTCTCCTCGGCGGGTTCCACGTGGTCGAATCCGAGCAGGTGCAGCACGCCGTGCGTGGTGAGCAGCAGGAGTTCCTCGAGGGTGCTGTGCCCGGCTGTCTCGGCCTGGCCCTGGGCCACCTGCGGGCAGAGCACGATGTCGCCGAGCAGCCCCGGCGGGGTCTCGGCGTCTTCGGTGCCTGGGCGCAACTCGTCCATCGGGAAGCTGAGCACGTCGGTGGGGCCCGGCTCATCCATCCATTGCACGTGCAGCTGCTCCATCGCACCCTCGTCGACGAGGACGATCGCCAGTTCGGCGTCAGAGTGCACGTGCATGGAGTCCAGAGCGTAGGCGGCCAGACGTAGGATGGCGGCCTCATCGACCGGGATAGTCGATTCGTTGTTGATTTCGATGCTCAAGAGGATCTCCGTTTCGGAAGGCGGTCGCGGGGAGTGCTGGGGCGGCCGGGTCCGCGACCTGCGAATTCCCGCGCCTGATCGCTTTCGTAGCGCTCGGTCTGCTTCTGCGCGTCGTACGCGGTCCAGGCGTCGACGATCCGGCCGACCAGCGAGTGCCGCACGACGTCGGCACTGGTCAGACGTACGAAACGGATGTCGTCGACCCCGTCGAGCACCCGGCTCACCAAGCGCAGCCCGCTCGAGCCCGCCGGCAGATCAATCTGGGTGATGTCCCCGGTCACGACCATTTTCGAGCCGAACCCCAACCGGGTGAGGAACATCTTCATCTGTTCGGGGGTGGTGTTCTGCGCCTCATCGAGCACGACAAAGGAGGAGTTGAGCGTGCGGCCGCGCATATAGGCGAGCGGGGCCACCTCGATGGTTCCGGCTGCGAGCAGTTTGGGCACGAGTTCCGGGTCCATCATCTCGTTCAGGGCGTCGTACAGGGGGCGCAGATACGGGTCGATCTTCTCGGTGAGGCTGCCCGGCAGGAAGCCGAGTCGTTCCCCGGCCTCGACGGCCGGGCGGGTGAGGATGATCCGTTCGACCTCCTTGCGCTGCAGCGCCTGCACGGCCTTGGCCATTGCGAGGTAGGTCTTGCCGGTTCCGGCCGGCCCGATCCCGAACACGATGGTGTCGGTGTCGATGGCGTCCACGTATTCCTTCTGTCCGATGGTCTTGGGGCGGATGCTCTTGCCGCGGGAGCTGAGGATGGCCGGGCCCAGACGTTCGGAAGGGCTCGTGGAGCTGTCCTCGTCGAGCATCCGTGAGGAGGTGCTCACCTCGGATTCGACGAGGTCACGCCCGCCGCGCACCATGAGCAGGAGCTCCTCGATCAGGCGACGCGCCGCCTCGACATGCGCGGTCTCACCGATCAGGGTCACCTCGTTGCCGCGCACGTGCACGCTGACGCCGGGGTGTTCCTTCTCGACGGCGGCGAGCAGACGGTCGTCGGCGCCGAGCAGGCGCACCATGGCGATGCCGTCGACCGTGATGTGCACCTCGGCCTGGCCGGGCCCGGGCTCACCGGAAACCAAGCGTTCCCTCCCCGAGGGTTCCGCCGGCGGCCTGCGGGGCGAGCAGGTGTGCGTGGACGTGGAAAACGGTCTGCCCGACGCTGGCACCGGTGTTGAACACGAGCCGGAACTGGCCGTTGGACAGCCGGGCCGCCACAGCGTCCGCCACCTCGATGAGTTCGGTCAGCAGCCCGGGGTCTCCGGCCGCGAGCTCGACCACGTTGCTGTACTCGGAGGTTTTCGGCGTGATGACGACATGCACTGGCGCCTGCGGGGCGATGTCGGTGAAGGCGATGATCCGTTCGGTTTCGGCGACGATGGTCGCCGGGATCTCGCGCGCGGCGATGCGAGTGAAGATGGACGGTTCTTGGCCGGTGGAAGACATATCTCTATCTTAAGCTCACGCGCTACCAGCGGCCGAGCGTCACGTTCAGGATGGAGAGAGCGGCCGGGCCGGCGGTGGAGGTGCGCAGCACATTGTCGCCCAGGCGCACCCGGGTGGCGCCTGCCTGCTCGAGCAGGGTCAGCTCGGCCGGGGAGATGCCGCCCTCGGGTCCGACGACGAGCAGGATATCCCGGTCGTCGGTCGGCGCCGCCTGCGAGGTCAGCCGTTCGCTCGCCGTGGGCTCCAGCAGCAGCATCCGGGTGGTGCCAGCCAGCTCGGCCAGCATTTTGGTGCTCGCCAGTTCCCCAACCGTGGGCAGCCACGCGCGAATCGACTGTTTCGAGGCCTCGCGCACAATGCTGGACCAGCGATCCTGGCCCTTCTTGATTTTCGCACCCTCCCAGCGCGTCACGGCGCGGGATGCGGCCCACGGGATCACCCCGTCGATGCCGAGCTCCGTGGCCGCCTGCACGGCCAGTTCGTCCCGGTCTCCCTTGGCGAGAGCCTGGACCAGACGGATGCGCGGCGTCAGCAGCGCGCTCACGGTCACCGTCTCGACGCGCAGGGTCAGCAGCCTCGCATCTGCGTCAACAACGGTGGCGGCCAGCATGAGCCCGGCCCCGTTCCCGATCTGCAGGTGCTCGCCCGGGCGCACCCGGCTGACGGTGACCGCGTGCCGGGCCTCCGCGCCGCCGATGCCGACGACCGCCCCCGGCACGCACTCGGCGACGTGGAGCGCCTCATCGATGAAGAAGTGTGCCATCGACGCCTAGCCGCGAAACCGATCGCGCAGCTTGGCGAAAAGTCCCTGCTGGAAGGCGCTGAGGGCAGGAGCCGGCGCCTTGTGGCGGGCCGCAAAGGCCTCAATCAGCTCCCGCTCCTTGTGGTCGAGACGGGTCGGCGTGACCACGTGCACGCCGACCTTCAGGTCGCCGCGTCCGTTCCCGCGCAGGCGGGTGACGCCGCGGTCCTTGACCGTGATGATCTCGGCGCTCTGCGTGCCCGGCCTGAGCTCGACCTCGATGTCGCCGTCGAGCGCCTTGACGGTCGCGGACCTGCCGAGGATGGCATCCGTCATCGGCACCTCGAGGGTGCAGAGCAGGTCGTCGCCGTCACGGCTGAACACGTCGTGGTGGCGCACCTTCATCTCGAGGTAGAGGTCCCCGTTGGGACCGCCGGCCGGACCGGCCTCGCCGCTGCCGGGCATCTGCAGGCGCAGGCCCGTGTCGACCCCCGCCGGGATGTCGACGGGGACCGTGCGACGCGCTCGCACACGGCCCTGGCCCTGGCAGGTGACGCAGGGAGTGGCGATGATCGTACCGTAGCCGCGGCAGGAACCGCAGGGGCTGCTCGTCATGACATTGCCGAGCAGCGACCGCACGGCGCGCTGGATGGTGCCGGTGCCGTGGCAGATGTCGCAGGTGACGGGCGCGGTGCCCGGCTGGCAGCACGTGCCGTTGCAGGTCGCGCACATGATGGCCGTGTCGACCTCGAGCTCCCGGTGCGTGCCGAAGATGATCTCATCGAGGTCGAGGTCGACCCGGATCAGGGCGTCCTGGCCGCGTTCTCGGCGCGACCGAGGCCCGCGGCTGGACCCCCCGCCGCCGAAGAAGGTCTCGAAGATGTCGCCGAAGTTGCCGAAGTTGCCGTCGAAACCGGCAGCTCCGCCGCCCGAGCGGCCGTTGCCGCCACGGTCGTAGTTGTCGCGTTGCTTGACGTCGCTGAGCACGTCGTAGGCGTGCGTGACGGATTTGAACCGCTCGGATGCATCCGCGCCCGGGTTCACGTCGGGGTGCAGCTGCCGGGCCAGCCTGCGGTAGGCCTTCTTGATCTCGTCGGTCGAGGCGTCGCGGGCGACGCCGAGTACTTCGTAATGGTCAGCCAAAGCTGGCTCTCCTAGGTCTGTTCTGAAATGTGGTGTCCCGCCGGTTTCTGGGCCGAGAGGAACTGGTCAATTCTCGCCGAGAAGGCGTGAAAGGTAGCGGGCGACCGCGCGGACGGCCGCCATGTTGTTCGAGTAGTCCATCCGAGTGGGGCCGAGCACGCCGAGGCGCGCCAGGTTGCCGCCCTGCGAGGAGTAGCCGCTGGTGAGAACGGACGTCTCGGCCAGACCGAACGGGGCATTCTCCCGGCCGATACTGACGGACACGCCGTGCTGGTCGGAGGCCATCTCGCCGAACAGCCGCAGAAGCACGACCTGTTCCTCAATGGCCTCGAGCACCGGGAAAATGCTGCCGGTGAAGTCTTCCTCGGTGCGCACGAGGTTGGCGGCGCCGGCCATCACGAGCCGGTCCTGCCTGTTCGCGCCGACCTGGTCGCGCAGGGTGCCGGTGATCAGATCCACCGCCTCCTGTTGCTCGAGCGGGCCGAGGCCGGAGCCGGCGGTGAGGGAGCTGCCGGTGAGGGTGCTGGCGGCCTCGCTCATGCCGAGCCCGACCAGGGCAGAATTCAACCGGGTGCGCAGGTCGATCAGAACGGGTTCAGCCAGTGGCCGGGGCAGGTCAACGACGCGTTGCTCGACCCGTCCGGCATCCGTGATCAGAACCGACAGGAGGCGAGTCTCGGACAGGGGCACCAGTTCGATGTGGCGCACCTTCGCGCGGGACAGCGACGGATACTGCACCAGGGCGACCTGATGGGTGAGCTGCGAGAGCAGCCGCACGCTGCGGGCCAGCACCTCGTCAAGGTCGGCCGACTGACCGAGGAACGTCTCGATGGCTTGGCGCTGCGCCGCCGAGAGCGGGCGCAGATCGGCGAGGTGGTCGACGAACAGGCGGTAGCCCTTGTCGGTGGGGATGCGGCCCGACGAGGTGTGCGGAGCCGCGATCAACTCTTCCTCTTCGAGCAGGGCCATGTCGTTGCGGATCGTGGCCGCCGAGACCCCGAAGGAGTGCCGGTCGACAATAGATTTAGAACCGACGGGTTCGCGGGAGGCGACGTAGTCCTGAACGATCACACGCAGGACTTCGAGACTGCGATCGGACACCATGGCTCTCGCCTCCTCCCAGCGTCGCGAGTGCAGCACCGATTGGCACTCGCGGTATGTGACTGCCAATCATACCGCGACCGGCTGGGCTTACCCATTGCTCCCCAATGTTGGGGCGCAGTAACTTAGGCATGTAGCACCTCTTCCCCGGTGCACTGAAAGGCATGATCATGAGTAATTTCACTGGTCCCGGACCCGATGATCCGTACCAGGGCCAACGGCCACCGCAACCGCCCTACCAGCCTGCCGCCCCCGGACCGTCGGCACCCCTGACGCAGGCGGATGACCGCCAGTGGGCGTCCCTCGCTCATCTGGGCGGGATCCTCATGTTCGTGCCGTCCCTGGTGCTGTGGCTGCTGTTCAAGGACCGCGGACCTCTGACCAGCGTCGAGGCGAAGGAAGCGATCAACTTTCAGATCACGCTTCTGATCGGCTATTTCGCGATCAACTTTTTTGCGACGGTCATCGGCTTCCTCACGTTCGGCATCGGCGGCGTCATCGGCGGTCTCGCCTGGGTGCTGTACATCCTCGGTGTTGTCTTCTCGGTGCTCGGCTACCTCCAGGCGAAGGACGGCAACCACTACCGGTACCCGTTCGCTGTGCGCCTGATCAAGTAGCCCCGCGCACTCGGTTTTTCTTCAGAAGGAGCACCAATGACCAATTCCACCCCACCGCCGCCCGCCAACCCGTACCAGGAACCCACCCCGATGAACCCGGCCGACGAAAAACTGTGGGCCACCCTCGTGCACGTCGGCGGCATTCTGTTCTATTTCGTGCCGGCTCTGATCGGCTACATCGTGCTCAAGGACCGCGGCCCGTTCATCCGGGCGCACACTGCGACCGCACTGAACTTCCAGCTCACGCTCCTGATCGCCTACGCGGTCGGCGGCGCCCTGACGATCATCCTCGTCGGCTACCTCGTACTCCTGGCTGCCTTCGTTCTGATGGTCGTGTTCGGCATCATGGCCGCTTTAGCCGCGAACCGGGGAGAGTACTACACGTATCCGCTGTCGATCAAGTTCGTGAACTGAATTCAGTCGGCGAGCAGGCGGCGTACGACGGCATCCGCCAGGAGGCGTCCTCTGAGGGTCAGTTCGATCGAACCGCAGAGGGCGGCTCTCGCGTCGATGAGTTCGTCGGCGATGAGTCCGGCCACCTCGTGGCGCCCGAGCGGGCTGAGCGAGTCGATGAGGACGCCCTCGCGGATTCGGGTCAGCAGGAGCACCCGCTCCACCTCTTGAGTGGCCGCATCGAGGGTCTCCCGCCCGGCGGCCGGTGAGTCGCCGGCGCGAATCCGATCCCCGTAGGCCGACGGATGCTTGACGTTCCACCAGCGCACCCCACCGATGTGGCTGTGGGCTCCGGGCCCCACACCCCACCAGTCCTGGCTGCGCCAGTAGGCGAGGTTGTGGCGCGAGCGGTGCGCGTCATCCGTCGCCCAGTTGCTGACCTCGTACCAGCCGTAGCCTGCCGAGGACAGTAGGTCGTCGGCCAGCTCGTAGAACTCGGCCTGAACGTCGTCGTCGACAGGGGCCAGTTCGCCGCGCTTGATCTGGCGGGCCAGCTTGGTGCCCTCCTCAACGATAAGCGAGTAGGCGCTGACGTGGGCGGGAGCCTGCCGGATGGCGTGCTCGAGGCTGGTGCGCCAATCGCTGAGGGTCTCCCCCGGTGTGCCGTAGATCAGGTCGAGGGACACGTCGAGGCCGGCCTCGCGCGCCCACTGGACCACGAGCGGCACCCGCTCGGGGTCGTGGGTGCGCTCGAGGGTGGCCAGGACGCTCGGCACCGCGGACTGCATGCCGAAGGACACCCGGGTGAAGCCGGACCCGGCGAGGCGGCCGAGATAGGCGGCGTCGACGGAGTCGGGGTTCGCCTCGGTGGTCACCTCGGCGCCGGGTGCGATCCCCCAGGTGGAGCGCACGGCCTCCAGCATCCGCACCAGGTCGTCGGCCGGGAGCAGGGTGGGGGTGCCGCCGCCGAAGAAGACGGTCGCCGCCTGGCGGGCCGGCACGCCCGACTGAGTCAGGATCCGGCCGGCTGACTGGACCTCGGTGATCGCCTGACCGGCATAGTCATGCTGGCTTGCGCCGCGCAACTCGGTGGCGGTATAGGTGTTGAAGTCGCAGTAGCCGCAGCGGACCCGGCAGAACGGCACGTGCAGGTAGACGCCGAAATCGCGCTGGGCTGCTCCCACGGCGGCCGAGGCCGGCAGCAGGCCGTCGCGGGGCGCGGGGTCGCCGACGGGAAGGGCGCTGCCCATGCGGTTAGACCGCGCCGATCGGATGCAGCGCGCGTAGGTACCGTGCGGTGATTTTGGCCTGTTGCCGCCGCACGAACGGCCAGCCCAGCCGGTAGAACCAGGTGCTGGGGCGGGAGAAGGCGCGGATGGTGAGCCAGACCGAGTCGTCCTCGCGTCTGTCGATGATGAACGATTCCTCGCCGCTGGCCGGGTGCCCGGCCATGGTGCCGTAGGCGAAGCCGAGGCGGTCGGGTTCGTCGATCACGTAGACCACGCGCACGGGGGCGTCGATGGTGAAGGGGCCTAACTTGGTCGTGAGGTGCGCGGACATGCCGTTGACGATGTAGGGCGTGCCGTCCGCGGCGAAGACGGCCTCGTCCGGCTCTGACTTCTGGTCGCGGGCGGCCTGGCCGTCGGCGTCGAAGACGAGTCCCGTGTACTGCTGGCCGGTGCCGTCCAGCAGGTCGGTAACGGTCATCCCGCTCCCCCGCTGCACGCCCCAGGTCATCAGCGACTTCGAGGCCAGCTGGAAGCGCTCCTCACCGCTGCCGAGGCGCACGGTGCGTTCGAGGGGCCGGTAGCCCTTGGGTGGGAACCGGAGCAGGTCCGGGGCGAGGGTGCCGCCGATGGACGCGTAGGTGACGGCGGTATCGGTGAAGGTGGCGCGGCGCATCCGTCTACTTCTTCTTCGGGGGCTCGTCACCGGACAGGGCGGCGATGAACGCCTCCTGGGGAACCTCGACCCGGCCGACCATCTTCATGCGCTTCTTTCCCTCCTTCTGCTTCTCCAGCAGCTTGCGCTTGCGGGAGATGTCGCCGCCGTAGCACTTGGCGAGAACATCCTTGCGGATGGCACTGATGGACTCGCGGGCGATGATGCGGGCGCCGATCGCGGCCTGGATGGGCACGTCGAACTGCTGGCGCGGGATGAGCTTGCGCAGCCTTCCCGTCATCAGCACGCCGTAGTCGTAGGCCTTGTCGCGGTGCACAATCGCGCTGAACGCGTCGACCTGTTCGCCCTGCAGCAGGATGTCGACCTTGACCAGGTCGGCCTCCTGAGAGCCGATGGGTTCATAGTCGAGCGAGCCGTAGCCGGCGGTGCGGCTCTTGAGATTGTCGAAGAAGTCGAACACGATCTCACCGAGCGGCATCGTGTAGCGGATCTCGACCCGGTCTTCGCCAAGGTAGTCCATGCCGAGCAGGGTGCCGCGGCGGCTCTGGCAGAGTTCCATGATCACGCCGACGTAGTCCTTGGGTGCGAGGATGGCCGCCTTCACGATCGGCTCCTCGACCTTGGCGATCTTCCCGTTCGGGAACTCGCTCGGGTTGGTGACCGTGACGGACTTCTTGTCGTCGGTGGTGACCTCGTAGATCACGCTGGGCGCCGTGGTGATCAGGTCGAGGCCGAACTCCCGGTCGAGCCGCTCGGTGATGATTTCCAGGTGCAGCAACCCGAGGAAACCACAGCGGAAACCGAAACCGAGGGCGACGGATGTCTCGGGCTCGTACACGAGGGACGCGTCGGAGAGCTTGAGCTTGTCGAGGGCCTCGCGGAGGGCCGGGTAGTCGCTGCCGTCGATCGGGTAGAGGCCCGAGAAGACCATGGGCTTCGGCTCGGTGTAGCCCGGCAGGGCGACGGTGGCGGGGCGGAGCGCGGTGGTCACCGTATCGCCGACCTTCGACTGGCGCACATCCTTCACGCCCGTGATCAGGTAGCCGACCTCGCCGACGCCGAGGCCCTTGCTGGTGGTGGGCTCGGGCGAGGTGACGCCGATCTCGAGGATCTCGTGCGTGGCACGGGTCGACATCATCTGGATCTTCTCGCGCGGGCCCAGCTTGCCGTCGATCATGCGCACATAGGTGACGACGCCGCGGTAGCTGTCGTAGACCGAGTCGAAGATCATCGCGCGGGCCGGGGCGGCCGGGTCGCCGACCGGGGCCGGGATGAGGCGGGTGGCGCGGTCGAGGAGTTCGGCGACGCCGACGCCGGTCTTGCCGGAGACCCGGAGCACGTCGTCGGGACTGCCACCGATCAGGCTGGCGAGCTCCTTCGCGTACTTGTCGGGGTCGGCGGCCGGCAGGTCGATCTTGTTCAGCACCGGGATGATGGTGAGGTCGTTCTCCAGCGCAAGGTAAAGGTTGGCGAGGGTCTGCGCCTCGATCCCTTGGGCGGCGTCGACGAGGAGGATTGCTCCCTCGCACGCGGCCAGGCTGCGAGACACCTCGTAGGTGAAGTCCACGTGGCCGGGGGTGTCGATCATGTTCAGGGCGTAGGTCTGCCCGTCGAGTTCCCACGGCATCCGCACGGCCTGGCTTTTGATGGTGATGCCGCGCTCGCGCTCGATGTCCATCCGGTCAAGGTATTGGGCGCGCATCGAACGGTCGTCGACGACGCCGGTGATCTGCAGCATCCGGTCGGCCAGCGTGGACTTGCCGTGGTCGATGTGAGCGATGATGCAGAAGTTGCGGATGAACTCGGGCGGGGTGGCGGCCGGTTCAAGCGCCGTGAGGGGTCTCGGTGACATGGTCTGGCAATTCTCCCATAGGTGGCTGGGTCCCGGTTTCGCCGCTGCCCCGCATCGTTCCAGGCTTGCGCTCGGGCACGGGCCGCGCCCGGCGGCTCGCAGCGAACCACTGTTGTGGTCCACTGCCGTGAACCACTGCCGTGAACCACCTCGACGCAGATTCTCCCGAAAGCGAGCTTTTTCGACCAGTTTGGGAGCGTGTCGGCCAGAATCTCCGTCGAATTCGTTCGGGCTCGGGGCAGGGGCGGGGCGCGCAGTGAATGCCCGAACCGCGGAGGCGCTGCTGCAGAGGCGGCGGTGTGCCGTGGCTCTTCGGCGGGTAGTGTGGCCAACTCAGGAGATCCGACCGGGCAGGGCCCGACATCCGCACCGGTTCCGCACTGGTCCGCGGTGGCCCGGCCACCCGTGCGATGGATGTCCTGAGTTGGCCACAGACGCAGCGCCCGGCCGAGCGCTCAGCCACGGAAGAGCCAAAAAAAAAGTTACCGCGAACCGGGTGCTGTCACTGTTGATCTGGTGCGGCCAGCCCCTGGTGTCTATCATCGACATCGGCAGCGCCGTCACCCTCCAGTGCGGCTGCTCACGAGGAGGAATGAATGACACCCGCCGTCCCGGTCCTTTTCGTGCATGGGATCCGCACGTCGGGCACCATGTGGCGACGACAGTTGTCCATGCTGGGCGAGGCTGGGCATCCGGCACTCGCGATCGATCTGCCGGGGCACGGCTCCCGCATGGACCAAACGTTCACCGTTGCGGGTGCACTCGCCGCCATCGACGAGGGCGTCGCTGCTCTGGGGGGCCGGGTGCTGCTGGTCGGCCTCTCCCTCGGCGGCTACTACGCCATCGAGTACGCCGCGCGCCACCCGCAGAAGGTGGCCGGGCTGGTCGCCGCGGGAAGCTGCGCGCTTCCGGCCGGCTGGCTACTGGACGCCTACCGGGGCCTGGCCCGGCTGATCCGCCGACTGCCCGATCAGGGACTGTGGCTCCACACCACACTCGTGCGGGTGCTCCTTCCATCGGGAGGGGCCGCCGACACGCTCGCCGGCGGTGTGCCGCTGACGGTTATGGATGCCGGGCTCGGCGCCACCGGCAGCCTCCGCCCGCTGGACAGCCTGGCTCGCTATCCCGGCCCGGTGTGGCTGGTCAACGGTTCTCTGGATCAGTTCCGGCTGCATGAGCGCCGCTTCCTCGCCGCCTGCCGGGACGGGCGCCTCGTGATCGTCCCCCGGGCGTCGCACCTCGTCAGCCTGGCCCAACCGGAACGCTTCGCCGCGGTGCTGAGCGGCATTCTCACGGAGGTTGCGATCGACCGGCCCGGGCCGATTGTCGACCTGAACGGATAACTGGTATCGTTGGCCGTTGACTTGCGTGTTGGGTCCCACCCCACACGATTTTTGCCGCACGGCGCCCTCTACCGCCAAGCGGCCCATCCGAACAAGCATCTAACGAAAGCGTATAAACGTGGCAAACATCAAGTCGCAGATCAAGCGTATCGGCACCAACAAAAAGGCCCAGGAGCGCAACAAGTCGGTCAAGAGCGAGTTCAAGCGCGCTGTCCGCGCGACTCGCCTGGCGATCGCCTCGGGCGACAAGGACAAGGCTGTCGCCAGCCTCGCCGTTGCTTCGAAGAAGCTCGACAAGGCCGTCAGCAAGGGCGTCATCCACCAGAACCAGGCCGCGAACAAAAAGTCCGCGATCGCCAAGTCGGTCAACGCCCTCGTCTAGTCTGCGCCTGACCGGGATCAGGACCGTTCACCGGCCCTGACCTGCGTACACAACAGCCCCTGCCATCTCGGTGGGGGCTTTCGTGTGTCCGGGCAAGGGGTCGGACCCTCGGGGACCGGTCATCTGGAATTCATCGCGGCCTGGCCCGGTCAGGCGCCCCAGCATCGCCCTGACGGCGGTCCTGGCAGCCGTCGTCGATCCGCCGCTCGCCGCGCTGATCGTGTCGTGCGCGCCGAGCCCGCCCCGGCCCACACACCTCACTTCGGGCATCAGCTGGCGCGCACCACGGTGACCGACCCCTCCCTGGAGCGCAGTTCACCGTCGAGGGTGAGTACGCGCGCGAAAGCCGGGTCTGGTCAGCTCTCACCGCGGCGGGCGATCACACCGATGAGCCGCTCGAGGGCAAAGACGGGGTCGCGCTCGGCACCCTTCACCGCGGCATCCGTTTCGGCCAGCGCCACGACGCAGCGGGCGAGACCCTCGTCCGACCAGCTGCGCAGGTCACGTTGGGCCCGCTCGACCTGCCAGGGGGCGAGGCCGAACTGGGAGGCAAGCTGGGCCGAGCCGCCGCGCACCCCGCAGAGCTTCGCCATGGTGCGGATCTTCATGGCGAACGCGGCCACCACCGGGACCGGGTCGGCGCCGGAGGACAGGGCGTGGCGCAGGATGACGAGCGCCTCCCCCTGATGCCCGGCGATAGCGGCATCGGCTACCTTGAACGCGTTGGCCTCGACCCTGCCGCCGTAGTAGCGGTCCACGGTCGTCTCGGTCACTTCGGTGCCGACATCGGCGATGAGCTGCTGGCAGGCCGCGGAGAGTTCGGCGAGATCGCCGGAGAACGCGGCGACCAGGGACCGCAACGCGCTGGGAGTGACCCGCTTGCCGGCCGTCTTGAATTCCGCGGAGGCGAAGTCGTGCCGGTCGGAGTCTTTCTTCAGCTCGGTGCAGACGACCTCGACGGCGCCGCCGACGCCCGAACGGATGGTGTCGAGCAGCTTCTTGCCGCGCACGCCGCCGCCGTGCCGGAGCACGACGTAGGTGTCCTCGGCCGGGTTCTGCAGGTAGTCCAGGGCCTCCGCGAGGAACGTGTCGCTGCACTTCTCGACGGAGCTGACGCGGATCAGCCGCGGTTCGCCGAAGAGGGACGGGCTGGCCATGGTGAGCAGTTCGCCGGGCGCATAGCTGTCGGCCTGCACGTCGCTGATCTCCAGGCTGGGGTCTTCGAGTTTGAGGAAGTCCCGCAGCTGGCGGATCGCGCGTTCGGCCAGGAACACCTCGGTTCCGGAGACCAGGATGATCGGCGCCGGCCGCACCTGGTGCCAGGCCAGCTGCGGGATGGCGACCGATTTCGGCACAGCGCGGGGCGCGGTCCGGCCGGATGAAGCGGTTCGTGCGGCCACTCGGGGTTCCTTCGGTTGAGGCTGTGCGGAATCCATTAAGACTATCCGGGGTCGGTGTCCGCCACGGTCTCGCTCTGCACGGTCTCGCTCCAGACCGTCAGCGCACCACCCCCTGGCCCCGGGGCGATCACCAGCAGTCCCTGCTGGTCGGTGCGGAGGGCCAGCGTGCCCGCGGCCGCAAGAATGTCCAGGACCGTGTCGGTGGGATGGCCGTAGCCGTTCTCCCTGCCTACCGAGATCAGCCCCACCGTGGCCCGGAGATCGGCATAGAGCTCCGGGCTTTGGTCTCCCGACCCGTGGTGGGCGACCTTGACGACATCCACCTCCCCGGGGCTGGAGCTGCGCCGGAGCGCGTCCTGGGATTCCTCGCCGAGATCTCCGAGAAACAAGGAACGGATGCCGCGACCGTCGAATCCGATCGTCACGCTCCCCTCGTTTCCGGTCTGCATCACCGCCGAGCCCCGCACCGGCCAGAGGATCTCCCAGCGCAGCTCCCCGAGGGTGCCCGTGTCGCCGCGGGCAGCGCCCCGCAACTCGGCTCCGCCCGCGGCGAGGGCATCGTGCAGTCGCTCATCGTCTGCGTTCTCCGGGATGCCGACCAGCGCCGTGTCGACGCGGCCGATCACGGCGGCGACCCCGCCGATGTGGTCCAGGTCGTAGTGGGTCAGCACGAGGATGTCGATTCGGTCGATCCCCAGCGTGTCGAGGCAGTCGGCGAGCAGGGCCGGGTCGGGCCCCGCGTCGACGAGCGCGTACCGGTCGCGGTCGCGCACGACGACCGCATCACCCTGCCCGATGTCGCAGGCCGCGATCTGCCAGTCCGCGGGGAAGGCCACGGCCCGGCCGACGCCCGCCCCGATCAGGCTGCCCGCGTAGCTTCCGGCGGCCAGAACCAGCACCGCGATCGCCGCGATCGGCCAGCGCGCCCGAACCTGTCCCCGGCCCCGCATCACCAGCGCCACCGCGGCCACCGTCAGTAGAACGGTCACGAGAACACCGACCGGGCCGCCCAGCCAGGGTAGGCGGCTGCCGGGCAGCTCTGCGGACGTTCGGGCGATCGCCGCGATCCAGGCGGCCGGCAGCCAGGCCAAGTAGAGCACTCCCCCGGCAACACCGGGCAGCCAGGGCAAGAGCAGGCACGCGATCAGACCGATGACGGTGGCGGCCGGGGCTGCCGGACCGGCCAGCAGATTCGCGGGCACCCCGTAGAGCGGGAGGGTGGGAGTGAGCAGCACGAGCACCGGCTGACAGGCCAGCTGCGCGGCCAGCGGGATGGCGATCACGGCGGCGAGCCAGGTGGGCAGCCACCGATGCAGCATCCGGGTCAGCGGCCCGGCCAGGACGAGTAGGCCGGCCGTGGCCAGAACCGACAGGGCGAACCCGTAACTGCGGGCCAGCCATGGGTCGGCCGCCAGCAGTAGGATCACGACAAGTGCGAGCAACGGCACTCCTCGGCCCGGCCGACCGGAGGCAATCCCGAGCAGCAGGATCGTCGCCATCAAAGCAGCACGCAGCACACTGGGTTCGGGCGTCACGAGCACCACGAACCCGAGCAGGGTGAGAAGCGAGATCGCGATCCGGATGCCGCGGCGCAGTCCCAGAAACCCGGTCAGCAGCATGACTCCCGCGATCACCACGGCGCAGTTCGCTCCGGACACGGCGGTGAGGTGGCTGAGCGAACTCGTCTTCATGGCCGCGTCGAGGTCTGCCTCGACCGAGCTCGTGTCACCGATGGCCAGGCCGGGCAGCAGGTCACCTCCGTCGCCGGGAAGATCGCCCGCGGCGGTCGTGAACAGGGTGCGCAGTTCCCCGGCCCAGCCGAGCCACCAGGGCGGTGTCACGAGGAGCTCGGGCGGACCCCGCCCGAACACCAGGGCGGATGCCGCGTCTCCGGCCGCCGTGAGCCGGAGGGTGGCGTCCAGCCGCACGACACTGCCGATCTGAAGCGCGGTCGCCTGTTCGCTCGCCGTCTCTGCGAACACGACCACCGGAACCGACAGTCCTCGCGCAGCACCCTTCCGGGCGACCTCGCCCTGCTCGATCCCGGTCAGGGTGCCGCGGAAGCGCACCCGGGCGGACGCTCCGGAGTCAGAGCCAGCCGGGCCGAAGAGTGCGGGAGCACCGAACGACTGGGTCTGCACCGGGATCGACGCCACCGTGAGGAGCACGGTCACTGACTCCTGCCGGGCGGCGCTCTCCCGCACGGTTTCCGGCAGCCGCCCGGGCGCAGCGACCGTGACCGCGGATGCCATCAGCGCGGCCGCAGCGCAACAGACCAGGCCGACACCCCAGGCCGGCGCTCCCCGGGCGCGGAACAGCCGACGCGCCACAACCAGGCCTACGCCCAGGGCGGCGGCCCACAACGCGGCCTGCGCGCCGGGTGCCCACCCGGGGAAGGCGATGAGCAGCCAGGCCGCCAGCCACGCGGTCGCCGCCGGGATAACCAGGCGCAGGTCGAGCCCGGTCATGTCGTGATCCGGGCGGCGAGCCACGGTGTCGCGTGTGAAATCCATACCGGGAGGCTAGGCGCGCCCGCGGCTCCCCCCGGTGGCCACCGGAATCTGTGCCCGGTTGACGCGGGACTGGGGGTGGGGAGGCGTGCCCGCTGACCTCGCCACCGGTCCGCGGCGACGGAGCTGCTCGTCAAAAACGACACGCGTCAGCCCGCGAGCAGGCCGCCGACAGCGCCCATTGCTGCCAGTCGGTCGGTTCCTAGCCGTCATGGGTCGGAGAAGACCGTGCACGCTATCGAGTGCAGGCCAGGTGCGGTCGCCGGCTCGATCGGAGCACCCTCCGTCACGCACCGGATACGCTCGCCGCACCGATGCGTCAGGACTTCAGGCACCCTCCGTTCACGGCCACTCTCACACGGTGATCAGGGCGCTGAGCCCCTCGAACGTCTTCTCACCGATACCGGTGACATTGCGCAGGTCCTCGACGGCCGCGAACGGCCCGTTGGCGTCGCGGAAATCCAGAATGCGCTGGGCCATGGCCGGGCCGATGCGCGGCAGGGTGTCGAGGTCGGCCAGGGTGGCCGTATTGAGGTTGACCAGGACCGCCGGGCCGCCGCCGCCTGGGTCGGATGCGCCGCCGAGGGATGCACCGCTGCCCGGCGGTGGTCCAGCGGGGACTTCGCCGAGCTGGGGCAGGTAGAGCTGCTCGCCGTCGCTGAGCTTGCGAGCGAGGTTGGTGCCGGCCGGATCGGCGGTCTCGGTCAGCCCGCCGGCGGCGGCCACGGCATCCATCACCCGGGCGCCGGTGGAGAGTTCGAAGAGACCGGGACGCCGCACGGCGCCGAGCACATGAACGAAGATGAGGGCACCGGATGCCGAGGCTACCCCCGAGGAACTCGGGGCCGGGCCGCTGTCGGCACCACCGGAACCCGAACCCGCGGTCGGGTGCGCCGGGGACACCACCTGGTGCCCGGCCTGCTGACCGAGCGCGGACACGACCACCGCGGTGGCCAACGCCAATATCAGCAGCACGACGGCTGCACCCACCCCGATGCGCACGCGCGCCGGGGCGCGCCCCTGCGCGCTCGGGGCCAGGCGGTGAAGTGCCGCGACTACCGGGTCAGGCTCCATCCCGGCAGGCTAGGCCAACGGGTGCCGGTCCCCCAGCGGACGGCCACACCCTGTGGGCGGCGCCGCGAGGTGCCGCCCTGGGGAGGCGAGGCAGGGGGTGCTACTGACCGCGGGTGACGATGCTGACGAGTTTCGGCGCGCGCACGATCACGTTCATGATCTCGCGGTCACCGATCCGGCGGATGACCTCGGCCGAGGTACGTGCGAGACGTTCCAGCTCGTCGCCGGAGATCTTCGGGGACACCTCGATGCGGTCGCGCACCTTGCCGTCGACCTGCACGACGGCCGTGACCGACTCCTCTACGAGTAGGGTTCGGTCGGCCTTGCGCCACTGCACGAGGGCGACACACGGCTCATGGCCGAGGAGCTGCCACATGTCCTCGGCCGCGTACGGAGCAAACAGGTTGAGCACCATGGCGGTGACCTCCGCGGCCTCGCGCACCGCGGCATCCGCGGGGCCGACGCCGGTGTCGATCGCCTTGCGGGTGGCGTTGACGAGTTCCATCAGTCGGGCGACGACCACGTTGAACTTGAACGATTCGACCAGGCCGGGCGCATCGGCCAGGAAACGGTGGGTGACCCGGCGGAGACCGGCGTCGCCGGACCTCCAATCGATGTCGGGCGTACTCGTGACGTCGCGGGCGACGCGCCAAGCGCGGGCCAGAAACTTGGCGGAGCCGACCGGCGAGACATCCGCCCAGTCGATGTCGTCTTCCGGCGGTCCGGCGAAGGCCATGGTGAGCCGTACCGCGTCGACGCCGAACTGGTCGACCTCCTCGGTGAAGTAGACCAGGTTGCCCTTGCTCTTGGACATCTTGGCCCCGTCAAGGATGACCATGCCCTGGTTCAGCAGAGCCGTGAACGGCTCGGTGAAGCTGACATAGCCGAGGTCGAAAAGCACCTTGGTCATGAAGCGCGCGTAGAGCAGGTGCAGGATGGCATGCTCGACGCCACCGACGTACTGGTCGACGGGCGCCCACTTCTCGGCTTCCTTCGGGTCGAACGCCTTCGTGTCGTCGGTGGGGTTCAGGAAGCGCAGGAAGTACCAGGAGCTGTCGACGAAGGTGTCCATGGTGTCCGCGTCGCGGCGTGCGGGGGTGCCGTCGATCGGGTTGGGCACGTTGACCCAGTCGGTCGCGCCGCCCAGCGGCGACGTGCCCTTGGGCTTGAGGTCGAGGCCGTCGGTGGGCGGCAGCAACACGGGAAGCTGGTCTTCCGGCACGGGGATCTCGGCGCCGTCCTGGCCGTGGATGATCGGGATGGGCGTGCCCCAGTAGCGCTGACGGGAGATGAGCCAGTCACGCAGACGGTAGTTCTTGGCGGCGCGGCCGGTACCGTCGGCGGCGAGCTGCTCGATCATGCGCTTGATCGCGGTGTTCTTGCTGAGACCGTTGAGCGCGCCCGAGTTGATCAGGCGGCCTTCCCCGGTCAGTGCGATGCCGGTGCGAGTCGGGTCGAGGGAGGTGAGCTCCGGGGTGCCGTCGATCATGTCCTGCGTGATCACGGGGATCATGCCGGTGACCGCGGCGGTTGTGTCCACGACCACGATCACGGGCAGGTCGAAACGGCGGGCGAAGTCGAGGTCGCGCTGGTCGTGGGCCGGCACCGCCATCACGGCACCGTGGCCGTAGTCGGCGAGCACGTAGTCCGCGGCCCAGATCGGCAGGCGTTCGCCGTTGGCCGGATTGACCGCGTAGCGCTCGAGAAACACGCCGGTCTTCTCCCGGTCGGTGGCCTGACGCTCGATCTCGGTGCTGTTCTGAACCTGGACCAGGTATTCCTGAAACCGTTCCTTGACGGTGCGCGAGGCATCCGCGACCAGCTCGGCGGCGAGGTCCGCGTCGGGGGCGACGACCATGAAGGTCGCGCCGTAGAGGGTGTCCGGGCGGGTCGTGAAGACGCTGATGGGCTCTTTGCGGCCTTCGATCACGAAGTCGACGTCGGCGCCGATGGAGCGGCCGATCCAGTTGCGCTGCATGTTCAGCACCTTCGCCGGCCAGGTGCCCTCGAGCTGGTTCAGGTCGTCGAGCAGGCGGTCCGCATAGTCGGTGATCTTGAAGTACCACTGGGTGAGCTTCTTCTTGACCACCACGGCTCCGCTGCGCTCCGAGGTGCCGTCGGCGAGGACCTGCTCGTTGGCGAGGACGGTCTGGTCTACCGGGTCCCAGTTCACCCAGCTGTCCTTGCGGTAGGCGAGGCCTTTCCTGTACAGCTGCAGGAACAGCCACTGGTTCCACTTGTAGTATTCGGGGTCGCTGGTGTGCAGCTCGCGGGACCAGTCGAAGGATGCCGCGTAGAGCTTCATGCTCTTCTTCTGCTGCGCAATGTTGTCGTAGGTCCAGCCGCGCGGGTCGATGCCGCGCTTGATCGCGGCGTTCTCCGCGGGTAGCCCGAAGGAGTCCCAACCGATGGGGTGTAGCACGTTGAAGCCCTGCTGACGCCAGTACCGGGCGACGATGTCGCCGAGGGCATAGACCTCGGCGTGGCCCATGTGCAGGTCGCCGGAGGGATACGGGAACATGTCGAGCACGTACTTGCGCGGTCGAACGTCGTCGGGATCGTTCGTGCGGAAGGGGTCGAGCTCTTCCCAGATCGGCTGCCACTTCGCCTGGATGGCGGCGAAATCGTAAACTTTTTCTTCGCTGTCCTGGCCGGTGCGGGTGTGGTCGTACTCGTGTGCCACGTGACTCTCTTCGTTGCAGTGGGGATTGCGCCAGCAGGCACCGGGCCGCGCGGAGGCGGCGTCCAAGCTCCTAGGTTACTAAACCTGGCCCTGGCCCGTGGCGGCGCTGGATCGAGGAACGCCGAGGACGGCCAGGAGCGCCGCCGCTTTCAGCCGGGTTTCCTCGATCTCCTCCAGCGGATCGGACAGCGCCGTGATGCCGCCGCCCGTGCCGATGGAGGCCCCGTCCGGGCTGAGCACGATGCTGCGGATGACCATGGCCAGGTCGACCGCGCCGTTTCGCCCCAGATAGCCGAAGGCCCCGGCGTAGAGCCCGCGCGGTCCGCACTCGAGGGCGTCGAGGATGGTCATCGCACTGATCTTGGGTGCCCCGGTCATGGACCCGGCGGGGAAGCAGGACGCCACGGCATCCACCCCGGTCAGTCCCGCGGCCAGGCGCGCCTCGACCGTACTGACCAGCTGGTGCACGTGCGCGTAACTCTCCACGGCGAGCAAGTTCGTGACCTGCACGCTGCCGAGCTCGGCGATCCGGCCGAGGTCGTTGCGCATCAGGTCGACGATCATCAGGTTCTCGGCGCGCTCTTTGCCGCTGCCCTCGAGCTCGTCGCGGAGCTCGCGGTCCCGGCCGGCCATCCGGGAGCGCGCCCGAGTGCCCTTGATCGGCTTCGTGGTGATCAGGCCGCCCGGGGTCACGGTCAGGAACTGTTCCGGGGAGGCGCTGAGCAGGGCGGTGTCCCCGAAACGCAGCAGCCCGCCGTGGTGGCTGGGGCTGCCGGCGCGCAACGCCAGGTAGGCCTCGACCGGATGCGGCCGCACGTCGACCAGGATCTCGTTGGTGAGGCAGAGCTGGTAGGCGTCACCGGCCCGGATGAACGCCTGGCATTTCTCGATCAGCTCGGCGTAGCGGTGCACGTCGTGCCGCCACCGGGCTACGCCGGCATCGGCAACGGGGCCGACAGCGGAGCCGGCAGGCCACGTGACCGGCCGGGTCGCGGATGCCGCGGGTGGCTGCTCCGACGCGGCGAGAGCATCGAGCACGGCATCGGCCCACGCCTGCGGGGCATCCGTCGCGTCGCCGGAAGCGCGGCGAGCGAGCGCCCTGACCGTGCGTGCCGCATGATCGAACACCAGCACGTGGTGCACCTCGAGCAGGGCGGCATCCGGGTAGCGGGAGTCGTGCACGGGCGTTCCGAGGGTCTGGGCACCGAGTTCGTATCCGAGCCAGCCCACCCAGCCCAGCCGAAAGCCGCCGGTATCGTCGGTGCCGGTATCTTCGGTGGCATCGTCGTGGAAGCCGGCCTGCTCCGCGCGCAGGAACTCGAAGATCGTCCCGGGTGAAGGGTGACCCGGCACGAACGGATCGCCGGCGACCGAGACCGTCACGGTCCCCTCCGGCACCGAGGCGGTAACAAACCGGGACCCGGGCGACGCGGACCCAAGATAGCTGAGGCCGGTTTCGGCGCCGTTGCCCGCATCCAACCAGAACGCGTACGGGCTGTTGCGGTAAAGGGTGTCGAAGACGCGGGCCGGATCCCACCACTCGGGCAGGAGGATGCTCTGAGTCGGCCCGGTCACACTTCCAGCCTAGGTGCCGGGATTCTCCCCGAAGTGCAGCGATCTGCCGCCCCGGCCGAACGTATGCCGAACTCAGTGCCGTGTCTCGAACGAATTCGACGGTAATTCTCCGGAAAAACGGCTCTTCCCGTATGGCTGCGCCTGATCCGGGCAAAATCTCGGCTCCCCTGCTCTATCCGTCGACTTCGTTCGGACCCACTCGTCGGGGTGCCGGGACCGCACCCCCGACCCCACCGGGGACGCAGTGGGGAGGCCGCCCGCGGGCTGCCTCCCCACCTTTCTCCGTCAGGTGCTGCAGCGTGACTACTTCACAGCCAGGCTGCCCTTGAACTGGAGCCCCGTCGAGCCGGAGCCGCCGCCCCTGGTCGTGCCGTTGACCGCGGAGGTGGTCTCGCCGAACGTCATCGTCGTGTGGGCGATGGCATCGGCCATCTGCTCCAGCACCTCCGCATTGATGTTCGTGATGTCGTCGCATGCGGCGTGGTAACAGGCGTCGTACGGTGCGCCGGCGACGCCACCATAAGTGACCGCCTCGGCCTCCGTCATCAGGTCTTCCGCACCGGTGAACAGCCCGCCGGCAGGAATGCCGTTCTCGATGAACCCGAAGTAGTCGGACCGACCGTCGAACTCGGTGGGTTCTGTGGCCAGCCCCTGCGAGGCGAAGTAGTCCAGGAAGACCTTCTCGACCAGCGCCGACCCGTTCGGGCCGGTGGTGCCGAAGGACGAGCCGTCACCGTCGTAGACGAAGCGCACAAAGTTCGGCGATGCGACCATGTCGAAGTTCAGGTTGACGGCGTGCGCCTTGATCTGGCGTTTCGTCAGCTGTGAAACGTAGTACTCGGAACCGACCAGTCCATCCTCCTCGCTGCCCCAAAACGCGAACCGCACCCGGTTGGTGGGTGCGTTGCCGGAGGCGGCGAGCTGGATGGCGGTTTCCAGGATGGCGGCGCTGCCGCTGCCGTTGTCGTTGATTCCCGCGCCCTCGGCAACGGAGTCGAGGTGCGCTCCGGCCACGACCGTGCGGTCCGCGCGACCGGCCGAATCGGCCAGGATGTTGAAGGATTCGGTGACGGTGACCTCAGCATCCACGGCCAGCCGCACGGTCGGGGCAGGCTGCCCGGCCAGAGCCGCGCCGAGCACGAAGGTCGTTCCGATGACCGGAACGGCGGTCTGCGGGGCGTCCAGAGTGCCGTTGACGATACCGAGGCGATCATCGGCGTTTCCCTGGTTGAAGATGATCACGCCGGCGGCGCCGGCCGCGATCGCATTGTCGGCCTTGACCCGGAAGGTGCAGGTGCCGCGTTGGATCAGAGCGACGTTCCCGGCCGTGAAGCCCGCGAAGTCTGCGGCTTCACAGCCGCTGGTCGAGGCCCGGTCGCCGACCAGGTTGATGTCGACCGCCTGTACCGCCGCCGAGACCGTGCCGGAGCCGGAGTAGCTCATCGTGGCAAAGTCGGTGCCGCCGGCGTAGGTGGTGGGGGTGGGCGTGAACTGCGCGAACGACTCCGCATTCAGCACGAACTGCTCATAGGAGTAGGCCTGACGGATCGGCATGTAGCCCGCGGCCGTGAGCTGCTCTTCGACGTAGACGGCGGATGCCTCGTACCCCGGCGTGCCGGACGCACGCGTGCCGCCGTTGGCATCCGCGATCTTCTGGAGCTCCTCCAGGTGGTCGATGATGCCGGCTGCCGTCACGGCTTCGCGCAGCGCGCCGGTGTCCGTTCCGTTGTCGGCGTAGGCGGGTAGCCCGACGCTGACCGACAGGGCCACGGCCGTGCCGACGGCGGCGAGACGAATATTCCGATTCTGTTTCATGAGGGTCCCTCAGACTGGATCGAACGTGGGCCGGTCGTCGTTGAGCGGCCCTGGGGCGACGCTAGCGTATCCCCCAGTCGCGGGGCAAGGGCAGGTCCCCAGCCCCGCTGCGGGCGCACGGCTTAGGCTGTGGACGTGAACGATATCCTCAGCTGGATCCTGGATACGGTTTCCAGCGTGGATCCGGTGCTGCGCACCCTCCTGGCCGGACTCGGCATGCTTTTGGAGACATCCGTTCTCGTCGGCCTGGTCGTGCCGGGCGATTCCATCGTGATCGTGGCGAGCACGGCGGTGAGCAACACGGCCGAGTTCCTGGGGCTCGTCGCCGCGGTGATCGTCGGAGCCCTGATCGGCGAGAGCATCGGCTTCGCGCTCGGCCGCCACTTCGGGCCGTGGATCCGGATGAGCCGCCTCGGGCGCCGGCTCGGGGAACGCAACTGGGCCCGGGCCGAGATCTACCTGGCACGGCGTGGCGGCATTGCCGTGTTCCTGTCGCGGTTCCTGCCCGTGCTGCACTCGCTGATCCCGCTGACCGTGGGGATGAGCCCGATGCCCTACCGCACCTTCATGAAGTGGACCGTGCCCGCCTGCGTGATCTGGGCGGTGGCCTACGTGTCGATCGGTTCGGCCGCCGCCGAAGGCTACCGCGAGCTCTCCGACCAGCTCCACTTCGCCGGGTACCTCTTCGTCGGTGCGATCGCGGCCTTCGTGCTGCTCGTGTTCCTGGTCAAACGGTGGTTGCACCGCCGCGAGGAGCGACACATGGAGCAGCAGGAGCCTCCGGTCGTCTGACCCCACGTTCGGTCGGGCGACCCCTCGTTCGGCTGTCGGGTTCAGCCGGCAGGGCCGGGCACGACGACCCTCGCGGTGATCAGGTCGTCCGGCACCGGCGTGTGCGAGATGAGCAGCACCGCACGGCCGTCCTCCGCGGCCGTGACCAGGATGTCCCGCACGAGCATGTCGCCCTGCGCCTCGTCGACGTTGGCGGTAGGTTCGTCGACGATGAGCACCGGGAAATCCGCCAGCAACGCGCGCGCCAGCGCGATTCGCTGGGCCTGACCGCCGGAGACCAGGGCACCCCGCTCGCCGACCCGGGCGTCGAGGCCCCCCCGCTGGGCGGCCCACTCCCCCAGCCCGACCCGGGCGAGCACGGCCTCGAGATCGTCGTCGGTGGCCGTCACGCGGGCGAAGAGCAGGTTCTGACGGATGCTGTCGTCGAAGAGCCAGGGACGCTGTTCGCACAGTCCCACCCGGCGGCGCACCTCGGCCGGGGCCAGCGTGCGCGCCTCGACGCCGTCGAGCCGGTACGAGCCCGTGTAGTCGAGGAAGCGCACCAGGGTCTGGGCCAGGGTGGTCTTGCCGGCGCCGCTCGGCCCTGCCAGGTGCACGCGGTCTCCCGGCGCCAGCCGCAGGGTGATGCCCGTGACCGCCGGGGTAGCGGAACCGGGCCAGCGGGCACCCACGTCGGTGAGTTCGAGCACCGGGCGGGCGCTGACGCTCGTGGTGGACAGCGCATCCGCCGGCTCGGTCACCGACTCCGCCGGGATCTCCGCGGGGACGCTGGTCGGCACCGCCGTCGCCACCCGCGCGGCGCTGGAGCGCACCTGGCGCCAGACGCCGAGCGCGAGCGGGATCATTCCGAACACCTCGAACACCGCCATGGGCACGAGCACGACCACGACGAAGCCCGGTCCGCTGACGCCAGCCGGCCCGGAGAGTGCCGGAATGCCGACCCGGAGTGCGGCGACCGTCGCCAGACCCGCGAACAGTGACAGTACGGCTCCCTGCACGCCCACGCCCAGCGACCGGCGCAGGGAGGCCCGGCGCAGCCGGTCGTCGGCCGCCGCAAGGGTGGCCAGGCGGGCGTCGAGGGCCCCGAAGGCGCTCAGCACGTCGAGGTTCTCCACCACCTCGAGCACTTCGCCGGCGAGGGCTCCGCGGAGGGGTGCAAGCTGGCGCTCCGACCGGGCGGACAGCGCGCTGGAGGTGACGGTGGCGAGCAGACCGGCAACGAGGAGCGCCAGCGCCAGCGTGACACCGGCGGCGGGGAGAACCAGCCAGACCCCGACCACGCTCACGCTCACGAGGATCCCCGCCGTGGCCAGAGGCTGCACCACCCGCAGCGGGAAGTCCTGCAGGTCGTCGACGTCACGCACGAGGCGACTGAGCAGGTCGCCGCGGCTCGTGCCTCCGAGGCCGGCCGGGGAGAGCGGCAGGATCCGGGAGAAGATGCCCACGCGCAGGTCAGCCAGCTGGCGGAACGCGGCGTCGTGGCTGGCCAGACGCTCGAGGTAGCGGAACGCAGACCGGCCGAGGGCGAACGCCCGCACCCCGACGACCGCCATCGAGAGGAACATGACCGGCGGTTGCTCGGCGGCTCGGGTGATCAGCCACGCCGACGACGCCAGGAGGGCCACCGCGAAGGCCGCGCTCAGCACGCCCGCGGCCAGGCCGGCAGCGAACCGGCGGGCAGGCGGCTGGGCCAGGCGCAGCACGGCGCGCACTTCGGCCCGGCCGGCCGGCCGGGGGCCGGCGATCCTGCTCGCGCTCCCGCTCGTGCTCGGTCGGGAATCAGACATGGGCCACTGCGTTCAGGGCGACGATCTGGTCGGCGGCGTCCCGCAGCGCGGGCCGGTGGCTGACCACGACCACAATCCGCCCCGCGGCGGTGAGCCGGCGCAGCCCGGCGACGAGGGAAGCCTCCGCCGCCTCGTCCAGCGCGGAACTAGGCTCGTCGAGGACGACCACGGCGCAGTCGTGGACCTCGGCGCGGTAGATGGCGCGGGCGGCGGCCACCCGCTGGGCCTGCCCGCCCGAGAGCCCCTCACCGGCGACGCCGAGCAGACTGGAGGGATCGAGATCGCCGGCCCCGGCGAACTCCAACGACCGCGTCACGGCGTCCGGGTCGACGGATGCGTCGCCGAGAGCAAGATTGTCGGCGATCGTTCCCTGGAATAGTCCCGGCCGTTGCCCGGCCCATGCCAGCCACGGGCGCGGCGTGCCCGTGGTCTGCTCCGCACCGCCCTGCAGGATTCGCCCGTCGAAGGGGATGAATCCCTGCAGTGCGGCCACCAGCGTGGATTTTCCGGCGCCGCTCGGGCCCACGACCACGGTGAGTTCGCCGGGGCGGAACACGGCGTTGAAATCGTGCACGGGGGCATCCGTGCCCCGCCGGATCGTGACGTGCTCGAATCGGAGCGTGCCGGTATCCGCGGGGCCCGCTCCGGTGGGCGCGCCAGACGGGTCAGTCGAGGCAGCCGGGATCGCCGCGTCCCGGAGCCCGGCACCGTCGTCGAGAATGGCGAAGACCTCCTCGGCGGCCGCCAGACCGTCGGCCGCGGCGTGGAACTGGGTGCCGACCTGCCGTACGGGGAGAAAAGCCTCCGGGGCCAGCAGCAGCACGAACAGGCCGACGCCGACGGCGAGGCTTCCGTCGACCAGGCGCAGCCCGATGGAAACGGCGACGAGGGCCACCGACAGGCTGGCCGCCAGTTCGAGCACGAACCCGCTGAGGAAGGAGACCCGCAGCACCTTCATGGTGCGGGCGCGGTAGTCCTCGGTGATGGTGCGCACCCGGGCGAACTGGCGTCGCTCCCGACCGTAGATCTTAAGCGTGCCGAGCCCGCCGACGAGGTCGAGGAACCCCGTCGACAGCCGCTGCAGGGACTCCCATTGCTGCCGCTGCACGGACTGGGTGGCCTGGCCGATCAGCACCATGAAGACGGGGATGAATGGCAGCACGACGATGACTGTGATGCCGCTGGGCAGGTCCTGCCAGAGCATCACCAGGATCAGCAGGGGCGTGCTGATCGCCGCCAGCAAAAGCTGGGGCAGGTAGCGGGCGAAGTAGTTGTCCAGCGCGTCCAGCCCCTGGGTGGCCAGGGTGGAGACACCGGCGCTGGCCCGGCCGCTGAGCCAATCCGGGCCGCGCTCGGCGACGCGGTCGAGCACCTGGCGGCGCAGCTGACTCTTGACCTGGGCTGCCCCGCGGGTGGCGGCCACCTCGAGGAGCCACGCCAGCGCCGCCCGCACCACGATCACGCCCGCAAGGGCGGCCATGGTGAAGGCCAGCGAATTCGGAGAGGCCCCGGTTAACGCGAGGGTGATGCTCTGGCTCAGCAGCCAGGAGAACGCGATGACCGTGACGGTCTGCGCCAGTCCGAGCAGGGCTCCCACCGACAGGAACCACCGAGCGGCTGACGCGTAGCGGAGGAGCCGAGGATCGAAGGGGCGCATTTAAGTTCAGTGTACGGTGAACTCTACGTCGGCCGACACGGTCGCGCGGCTGACCCGCTTGCGCAGAACCCAGTAGGTCCAGCCCTGGTACAGGAAGATGACGGGCATGGCGAACAGGGCGGTCCAGCTCATCACCTGCAGTGTGTACGGCGTCGAGGAGGCGTTCTCGATGGTCAGGCTGTTGGCTGCACCGTTGCTCGCCGGCATCACGTCGGGGAACAGGGACGCGAAGAGCGTCAGCACCGCGAGGGCGATCGTCGCAGCCATCAGCGTGAAGGCCCAGCCTTCGGCGCCCCGCAGGTTCGCCAGGAACGCCCCGATCAGGGCGACCGCGGCGAGGGCGGCGAAGGCGCCGGTGGCCAGGCTGCCGAAGGCGAGGGTGGTCCAGACCAGGAATGAGGCGGCTATCACGATGGTGGCGACCCCGGCCTTGACGGCGAGCTTCTGAGCGCGCTGACGGATGTCCCCCTCGGTCTTGAGGGAGATGAACACCACGCCGTGGGTGAAGAATAGAAGCAGCGTGGTGAGACCGCCGAGGAGGGCGTAGGGGTTGAGCAGGTCGAAGAAGGAGCCGATGTAGTTGTGGCCGGCGTCCAGTGGAACGCCCTGCACGATGTTGGAGAAGGCGACGCCCCAGAGCAGGGCGGGAACGGCGGACCCGATCACGATCATGAGGTCGAAGCGTTTCTTCCAGGCCGCTTCCGGGCGTTGGTGCCGGTATTCGAATGACACCCCGCGCAGGATGAGGGCAAGCAGGATCACCAGCAGGGCCAGGTAGAACCCGCTGAACAGGGTGGCGTACCACTCCGGGAAAGCGGCGAACAGTGCTGCACCGGCCACGATCAGCCAGGTTTCGTTGAGGTCCCAGATCGGCCCGATGGTGTTGATGATGACCCGGCGGTCGAGGTCGTCCGTGCCCAGGAAGGGCAGCGACATGCCGACGCCGAAGTCGAAGCCGTCCAGAACGAAGTAGCCGATGAAGAGTGCACCGATGATCCAGAACCAGAGAATGTTGAGATCCATCATGCGCTCCTAGTAGACCGTGACCTGTGGCGTGACCTTGCCGGACACCGGGTCGGGTTCCGCCAGTGAGGCAGGTCCCGTCCGCACGGCCTGCAGGATCAACTTGAATTCGACGACGGCGAGGGCGCCGTAGATCAGCGTGAAGGCGATCAGCGAGATCAGGATCTCGACGCCGCTGACATTGGGTGACACGCCGTCCTGGGTGCGCAGGAGTCCGAACACCAGCCAGGGCTGCCGGCCCATCTCGGTGAAGATCCAGCCGACGCTCATGGCGAGAAGCGAGAACGGGAAGCTCCAGATGGCGATCTTCCAGACCCAGCTGGCCTGGGGGCTGCGCCCGCCGCGGGTCAGCCAGAGGCCGACGACGGCAACCAGGATGTGGGCGATGCCGAGACCGATCATCCAGCGGAAGGCCCAGTAGGTGATCCAGATGGTCGGGGTGTAGTCGCCGGGGCCGTACAGGGTCACATACTGCGCCTGCAGGTTGTCGATGCCTTCGACCGTGCCGTTGAGGGTGTGGGTCGACAGGAACGACAAAAGGTATGGGATACGAATCGAGAACAGTTCGCTGACGCCGTCGGGGGTGCCGAGGGTGAAGATCGAGAAGGATGCCTCGGCGCCCGTCGCTGTCTTGTACATCGCCTCGGCCGCCGCCATCTTCATGGGCTGGGCCGCGGTCATGGCCAGGCTCAGCGAGTCGCCGAAGAAGGTGGTGAGCGCTCCGGAGACAACCATCATCCACATGCCCAGCTTGAGTGCGGGACGCATGGATTCCACGTGCTGCTTGCGCAGCAGGTGCCAGGCGGCCACCGAGATGACGAGCCCCGACGACACCATGAAGCAGGCGAAGATCGTGTGTGGGAAGGAGGCCACAGCGATCGGGTTGGTCAGAAGTTCGCCGATACTGGTGAGCTCGGCCCGGCCGCGCTCCTCGTTGATGCGGAACGCGATCGGGTTTTGCATGAACGCGTTCGCCGCGAGGATGAAGTAGGCCGAGGCGATCGAACCGGCCGTGGTCAGCCAGATGGTGGCGAGGTGCAGGCCGCGGGGCAGCTTGTCCCAGCCGAAGATCCACAGTCCGATGAACGTGGCCTCCAGGAAGAAGGCGATGATGCCCTCGAAGGCGAGCGGGGCGCCGAAGACGTCACCGACGAAGCGGGAGTAGTCCGACCAGTTCATTCCGAACTGGAACTCCTGCACGATTCCGGTAACGACGCCCATGGCGAAGTTGATCAGGAAGATCTTGCCGAAGAAGTGGGTCAGTTGGAGGTACTTGGCCTTGTCGGTGCGCACCCAGGCGGTCTGGAAAAGGGCGACCGTGAACGCCAGCCCGATCGTGAGCGGTACGAAGAGGAAGTGGTAGACGGTAGTCAGACCGAATTGCCATCTCGACAGGAGTAACGGATCCAGCCACTCGTTCATGCGCCCTCCAGCGTCATCGGGTTTTTCTACACTCTGTAGAACATTACTCTTCTACGAGACGTAGAAGAGTTGATTGCCGCCCGCTAGACTCCCCAGTATGGGGAGCTTGGGAGTGCTGGAACGGCTGCTGATGGATGTCCTGTGGGACACCGCAACGCCTCTGCCTGCCAACGACCTCCGAGATCGGCTGCTCACCCCGACGGCCGCCACCACGAGGCGCACACCACTCGCCACCACGACAGTGCTCACGGTGCTTTCCCGCCTGGAGACCAAGGGCTTCGTCACCCGCGACCGAGACACCCGGCCGCACCGCTACCGGGCCGTGTCGACCCGGGCGGAACATACCGCGGAGCTGATGCACGAGGTGCTCGGCTCTGCTCCCGACCGGCAGGCGGCCCTCGCCCGGTTCATCGGGGATGTCACCCCTCAGGAGGCCGACGTTTTGCGCCTGCTCCTCGGCACCGCACCTCTCGGTCGCGAGTGACCGGCATCCAGTCCCCACTCCAGTCCCTGCTCCAATCAGCACGCGTCGGAGCGGCCGAGTCGTGTTCGTCACGGCCGTAGCGCTTCTGATCGTGGCCGTGCTGCTCGCCGGTCCGGTCCCGATCTGGCTTGCCACCGCCGGCTGGCCGGCCCGCTCCCCCGCGGTCGCCCTAGTGTTGTGGCAGTCCATCGCCCTGGCCGGAGGGCTCTCGATGCTCGGCTCGCTGCTCAGCTTCGGGCTGATCCCGTTCGGCGAGAACCTGTTCGAGGGCATCCGCGCACTGGCGGGCCATCTCTTCACCGGCACACTGCCGGCCGGCACGTCGTTCGGCTCGGTACTCCTGCTGTGCGCGGCGCTGATCCTCGGCAGCCATCTGCTGCTCAACCTCGCCGCGACCTTCTCCCGCGCGGGGCGCCAGCACCGCAGGCACCGGCACCTGATCGGACTACTCAGCGACCCTCTGCCGAACCATTCCGGCACGCGTGTGATCGAACACGACGCCCCGGTCGCGTACTGCCTGCCCGGCGCGACCCGGTCGGCGACCGTGCTTTCTCGCGGCCTTCTGCAATTGCTGAATGCCGACCAGTTGCGCGCGGTGATCGCACACGAGCGCGCCCACCTGGTGCAGCAGCACCACCTCGTGCTGCTCGCCTTCAAGTCCTGGCACAGCGCATTGCCGTGGTTCCCGATCGCGAACCGCGCCGAGAACGCGGTCGCCCTGCTGGTCGAGATGCTCGCCGACGACCAGGCCCGGCGGGTGGTGGACGACCGAACGTTGGCCACCGCGATCGCACTGGTCGGGTCGGCACACCAGGTGGACCCGCTGGGAACGGATGTCGAACTCGCCGACGGCCCGGACCATCCGTTCGACCTGGTGACACCCCGCGTTCGCCGCCTGATCACCCCACCGGCGCCGCTGACGCCCTCCGCCGTGCTTTTCGTCGCGGCTGGCGCCGGCGCACTCCTGTTGCTGCCGACGCTGCTCCTCTCCCTCGCCTGAGCCCGCGACTGCCCCTGCCCCTGACGAATTCGACGGAGATTCTCGGCCCCAGAGCCCGTTTTGCTCCAAAACCGGCCCGTAGGCGCAGAATCTCCGTCGAATTGGTCAGGCAGTGCCCGAGTCAGCTGGTGCCTAGAAGAGGTTCGCTTGTTCGAGCCAAGCGGCAGCGATTTTCTCGGCCGAGAGCTGGTCGTTCACGCTCTCGGAGTTGAGGCCCACCAGGTCCTCGGCGGTCAGAGCGGCACTGACGGCGTTGAGCACGTCGGCGGCCTTCCCGCCGACCTTGTCGGACACCACGGGCACGACGTTGTCCGCGAAGAACAGGCCGTCCGGGTCGTCGAGGGCGACGAGGCTGTCCGACTTGATGTTCGGGCTGGCCGTGTAGACGTTCGTGATCTGAATGTCGTTGTCGACGAGAGCTTTGATCGTGAGCGGGCCGCCACCATCCTCAATGGGCGTGAAGCCGGCGATGGGAATGCCGTACTTCTCTGTCAGGGTCGTCGGTCCGTAGGGGCGGGTCTGGAGTTCGGACGGTCCGCCGACGGTGATCGGCTCGGTGACATCGGCGAGCGACGCGATGTCGGTCAGGCTGTACTTGTCGGCGAAGGCCTGCGTGACGGTCCAGGAGTTCTGGTCCGTGGCCGAGGCCATGTCGAGCACGCTCAGCCCCTCGGGCAGCTCGTCCTGCAGCTGCGCGTAGGTCTCGTCGGCGGTGCCTCCGGCGGCATCCGCATTCAGGGCCTGCAGCAGGCTGCCGGTGTACTCGGGGAAGACGTCGATGGCACCGGATTCGATCTCGGGCAGGTAGACCTCGCGCTGACCGATCTTGAACTGGCGGTCGACCGTGAAGCCGTTCCCCTCCAACGCCAGGGCGTAGATTTCGGCGATGATCTCGTTCGAGTAGTAGTCCTGCGAACCGACGACCAGGGTGGTGGACCCCTCGTCGGCGTTACTTCCGCTGTCCAGTGGGTCACCGGACGCACACCCTGCAAGGGCTACGACGGCCCCAACCGCGACCGCGGCGACAGCCGCGAGCCGGCCTCTGTGAGCTGTGAACATTAGTGGGTTCCTTTCGTGATGGCGGGATCCATCCCCGGGACAGGTCGGGCTGACCTGCCACGGTCGACTGGGGGACGTCCGGACGCGACGCCTCTGGGAACGACAAGTCGCTGAACAACAGTGAATATTCCCTCGAGGACGAGGGCGACCAGGATCACGAGCAGTGACCCGCCCAGCATCTCCGCGTAGTCGCGGGTTTTCAACCCGGCGAACAGGAACCGGCCGAGGCCGATATCCGCCACATAGGCAGCCAGGGTCGCCGTGGCGACGACCTGCAGGGTGGCCGAACGGATGCCCGCGATCAGCAACGGCAACCCCAAGGGGATCTCGACCGTGCCCACGATCTGGCTCTCCGACATCCCGACCGACCGGGCGGAGTCGATGACGGACCGGTCAATGACCTCGAAGCCGGCGTAGGCACCCGCGAGGATCGGCGGGATCGCCAGGACCGTGAGCGCGACGTAAGGCGCACCGAGCCCAATCCCGACCCACAGCGCGACCAGGGTCAACAGGCCGAGGGTCGGAATGGCCCGCAGCCCGCCGGAGGTGGCCACAGCGAAGCTACGTCCCCGACCCGTATGCCCGATCAGGAAACCAACCGGAATCGCGATCACGGAGGCCATCAGGACCGCCACGAGGGTGAACACCAGGTGTTCGATCGTCCGCGCCGGAATGCCGCCCGGCCCGGCGAAATTGGCCGGGTCGAGGATCCAGTTCACCGCGTCAACGAACAGGTTCATGCTGACGCCTCCGTGAGCCGGGCCACCCGGACGGCCCTCCGGTCGGTCGCCGCCAGGCGGGTCCAGGGCAGCAGAACCCACCCGAGCAGCACGAGGGAGCCGTCCAGCAGCAGCGCCAGCGCCACGGTCAGCACGATTCCGGCGATGATTTCGGCCTGGATACCGCGCTGAAAGCCATCCGTGAACAGGCTGCCGAGGCTCTGCGCGCCGATCACGGCCCCCACCGTGGCGAGGCTGACCGTGCTGACGGCCACGACCCGCAGGCCGGCCAGGAGCACCGGCCCGGCCAGCGGCAGCTCAACCTGCCAGAAGATGCTCCAGCCGGAATACCCCACGGCGACAGCGGACTGGCGCACATCCTGGTCCACGGATGCCAGCCCGTCGGCCACCACGCGTACCATCAACGCGACGCCGTAGATCGTCAGGGCGATGATCAGATTGAGCGGCGAGCGAAGGCTGGTGCCGACGATGGCCGGGATCACGAAGAACAGCGGCAGGGACGGGATGGCGTAGAGCAGCCCACTGGCCGTCAGGATCACGCCGCGGCCGGCACGGTACCGGTTCGCGAGCCAGCCCAGCGGCACGGCGATCAGGAAGCTGAGAAGGATCGGCGGCACGCTGAGGATCAGGTGGTCCAGGGTGCGATCCCAGAGCAGGTCGAGATTCGACCAGATCCAGGTCACCGCGGAGCCTGGGAATCCGGGGAGTGCGCGGTCTTCCCCGGCGCCACGAGCACACCGGCCAGGCGGCCCTCACTGTCGAGCAGCAGGTCGGAGTCGCCGCGGCGTTCCAGATGCAGGGCACGCTTGCCGCGATCCGCTCCGACGAAGCTGGCCACGAAGTCGTCGGCCGGGTTCGCCAGGATCTCGGCCGGCGCCCCCACCTGGGCGATCCGTCCGCCGTCACGCAGGATGACGACCTGGTCACCGAGGAGGAACGCCTCCTCGATATCGTGGGTGACGAACACGACCGTTTTGCCGAGCTCGCTCTGCAGCCGGATCAGTTCTTGCTGGAGCTCGGCCCTCACGATCGGGTCGACGGCGCCGAACGGCTCGTCCATCAGCAGAATGTTTGGGTTGACCGCGAGCCCGCGCGCCACCCCGACCCGCTGCTGCTGCCCGCCGGAGAGCTGGCTGGGGTACCGGTCCGCCAGGGTCTGGTCCAGGCCCACCGTGTCAAGCAGGGTGAGGGCGTCGGCGCGGGCCTTCTTTCTCGGCACCCCGCGCAGCAGCGGAACGGTCGCGACGTTGTCGATCACCGTGCGGTGCGGGAGCAGGCCGGAGTTTTGCATCACATAGCCGATGCCGCGCCGCAGTGGCACCGGCTCGAGCTGGGCGATGTCGGCCCCGTCGATCTCGATCGTGCCGCGGCTCGGGTCAACCATCCGATTGATCATGCGCAGCAGGGTGGTCTTGCCCGAGCCGGAGGAGCCGACGAGCACCGTCGTCTGGTGCGACGGGAGCGTCAGGCTGAAATCGTCAACGGCGAGTGTGCCGTCCGGGAACTGCTTGCTCACCGAGCGAAACTCGATCATGAAAATGGCTCATTTCTCGACCGAAGTCGACACAACGCGGGAGGCAGGTACACCACCCAACCATCACACGGCGCCGCGAGCCAACGGATCGCGGAATTCCTAGCGAACGCTCGGCCCGTAGTATCCGGCGAGGTAGTCATGCGTGACCACGCGGCACTCTTCGATGAACCGCTCATCGCCCTGCGGGTCGGAGCGGAACGCCCGCGACAGGATCGAGTCGCCCATCTCGACGGCGACCTCGAGCCGGAAGATCAGTTCGTCGCCGCCCTCGAGGCCGAACTCCTCGACCAGCATGCCGGCCACCCGGCGGGCGAAGTATCCCGCGTCGGGGGCTTCGACGACAGGCACACCCTGCCGGTCGTCGAAATGCATGATGCGAAACCCCGGCTCAGAGCGGTACAGGTCGACGAAGGCCGTGATGGCCACGTCGACGGCCTGCCACCAGCCCTGGGGAGCGTTCGTCTTCAGCTGCTCCGCAACTCGGCTCCGGAATCGCAGCACCGCGCGCTCGCGCAGCGCCTGCAGCACCGCGACGCGATCGGGGTAGTACCGGTACACAGTCCCGATCGACGCGCCTGCGCGCTCGGCCACCATGGCGGTCGTGATGCGGTCGAACCCGACCTCGTCCACGACGACCGCGGCGGCGTCGAGCAGACCGGACAGTCGTGCCGTGCTGCGCTGTTGGATCGGCTCGATGCGGGCCTGCTGGGCCGGCACAAAAGGATCCCCACCGAAAAGGTCACTGAGTGACACTTGTCCTCCTTGAGAGTAATTCACTAATACTAGGCGGCAATGTGCCCCGCGGTGGGACGTGACGGCGTGTCTCGCCCGACTGGGCAGAAATATCCCTCGGATGTCCGGGCGACCCGACTTCGATGCCGGGTAGCGTCGTGCGCATGCCAGACTAGGGACGTGCCGACATATCCGCGAATCCCGCCCACGGGCACGCCAGCGAAGATGATGCATCGCGCAGCCCGCATCGAGGACTGGCTGCACTTCAAGCGCGAACGCCACGCCCGCAAACGCGGCTACCTGCCCACGGTCATCCCCTATGCCGGCTACGGCTCGACCGAGTGGGTGCGCATCCTGTGCCGGGTGCTTCTGGCCAAACCGGCCAAGCCCGGCTCCAAGCAGGCACGCCGCCACTGGCACGCCGACCGCCGCGAGGCCGGAATTCGCGGCTGGCACAGCTTCACCAGCGTTCCGGTCAACGACGTGACGGTGACCATCGAGATCAACGGCTTCTCCCACCGGGTGCAGGCCGACCGCGGGGGCGTGGTCGACACCGTCATTCCGGTCACGCTCACCCCGGGCTGGCAGATGGCCCGGCTGCACACCGACGACACGGCAGCGCCGGTCGAGGCCCCGCTCTTCATCGTGGCCCCGACGGTACGCCGCGGGATCCTCTCCGACGTCGATGACACGGTCATGGTGACCACCCTTCCCCGCCCGCTGCTCGCCGCCTGGAACACCTTCGTGCTCGACGAGCACGCCCGAGTTCCCACGCCGGGCATGGCGGTCCTCCTCGACCGCCTCGCCGCGGTGAACGAGGGCGCCCCGATGATCTACCTGTCGACCGGGGCCTGGAACGTCGCCCCGACCCTGACCCGGTTCCTGAACCGCAACCTGTACCCGTCGGGGGCTCTCCTGCTCACTGACTGGGGTCCCACCCACGACCGCTGGTTCCGGAGCGGCCAGGACCACAAGCGGGCCAACCTGCGCCGTCTGGCCCAGGAATTCCCGGAGATCCGCTGGATTCTGTTCGGCGACGACGGCCAGCACGATGAGGCCATCTACAGCGAGTTCCAGCGAGACTTCGCCGACAATGTCGAGGCCGTCGCGATCCGCCAGCTCTCCCCCAGCCAGGCCGTTCTGGCCGGTCGCCGGGCGAAGGATGCCGCGCCCGCGCCCCGCGATCCCCGCTGGGTGTACGGGCCGGACGGCTCGGCCCTCGCCCGGCAGCTCGCGGACCGCGCTCTGATCTAGGCGCGACGGCGTGTTTTGGGCTCGGCGGCCTGTCTCCGTTGGCTACAGTTCTGCGGCGAGGATGCGGTCGAGGCCACGGTTGATCTGGCGAGCCCAGAGCGGCCCTCGATAGAGGAACCCGGTGTAGCCCTGAACGAGCGTCGCACCCGCGGCGAGGCGCTCGGCCACGTCGTTCGCGGTCTCTACACCGCCGACCGAGATCACGCACAGCTCCCGGGGCACAGCGGCCCGGATCACGCGCAGCACGGCCAGGGACCGCGCCTGGAGCGGGGCACCGGAGAGACCGCCGGCGCCGGCAGCCTCGACGGTTGCGGCATCCGTTTTCAGTCCGGCGCGGGCAATCGTGGTGTTCGTGGCGATGATGCCGTCGAGACCCAACTCCACCACGAGTTCGGAGATCCGGGTCACTTCATCATCGGCGAGGTCGGGGGCGATTTTCACCAGCAGGGGCGTGGCGCCGGCCTCGGTCTTGACCGCCCGAAGCAGCGGGGCGAGTTGGTCGAGTCCCTGCAGTCCGCGTAGCCCGGGCGTGTTGGGCGAGCTGACGTTCACGACGAGATAGTCAGCCAGGGGCGCGAGCAGCGCGGCACTGACCAGGTAGTCGGCGGTGGCGTCCTCGACCGCGGTGACGCGGCTCTTGCCGATGTTGATGCCGAGGACCGGGCGACCGGCAGCGGAGCGAACGTGCGCGAGGCGCACCCGGGCGGCGCGGGCACCGGCGTTGTTGAAGCCCATCCGGTTGACGACCGCGCGATCGGGGATCAAGCGAAACAGGCGCGGTTTCGGGTTGCCGGGCTGGGGAACGGCGGTGATGGTGCCAACCTCCACGTGCCCGAACCCGAGCTGGCCGAGCCCGAGCACGGCTTCACCGTCTTTGTCGAAGCCGGCGGCCACACCGAACGGCGACTGGAATCGCAGACCCAGGGTCTGGACACCGAGGTCGGTGCGCGGGCGCGTGAAGCGGTGCACGACCCGGCCGACACCGAACGCGGGCAGCGCCCGGATCACGGTGAAGGCGAGGTGATGGGCTCGTTCGGGGTCGAGGCGGGTCAGGAACAGCGAGAAGATCAGCGGGTACACGGTGCCGCCTACGACTCGGACGGGTGTGCGGCGCCCGCGCCGCTGCCCTGCTCGGGGCGGGAGCCGTGTTCGGTGCGGGATCCGTGTTCGGTGCGCAGCCGGGCGATCGCGGTCTCGAAATCCTCGAGCGAATCGAATGCCTGGTAGACACTCGCGAAGCGGAGATAGGCCACCTCATCAAGTTCGCGCAGCGGCGGCAGGATCGCGAGGCCGACCTCGTTCGCCTTCACCTGCGACGCGCCGGTCTGCCGGATGGTCTCCTCCACCCGCTGGGCAAGCATGGCCAGGTCGGAATCCGTTACCGGACGACCTTGGCAGGCCTTGCGCACGCCGGCCACGATCTTGTCGCGGCTGAACGGTTCGACGACCCCGCTGCGCTTGACGATGTTCAGGCTGGCGGTCTCGGTGGTGCTGAACCTCCGGCCGCATTCGGGGCACTGTCGACGCCGACGAATGGAAAGTCCGTCGTCGCTCGTGCGCGAGTCGATGACTCGGGAGTCCGGGTGGCGGCAGAACGGGCAGAACATCGTGGGCCCAGCTTACAGCGCCGTCGTGAAACGGGCCGTGACGGCGTCGCCGTGCGCGGGCAGCGCCTCCGCCGCGGACAGGGCCGCGATGTGGTCCGCGACCTCGCGCAGTGCCTCCCGGCTGTACGTGACGACCTGCTGGGGGCGCAGGAAGGTGTAGGCGCCGAGTCCGGAGGCGAACCGGGCCTGGCCTCCCGTCGGCAGCACGTGGTTCGAGCCAGCCACGTAGTCGCCGAGGCTCACGGGCGAATGAGGGCCGAGGAAGATGGCGCCGGCGTTCTCGATCAGCGCGAGCACGGCATCCGGGTCGCTCGTCTGGATCTCGAGGTGCTCGGGACCGAACGCGTTGCTGAACGCGGCCGCGGCGTCGAGGTCGTCCACGAGCACGATCCCCGACTGGCGCCCGTTCAGGGACGCGGTGACACGGATGCTGTGGGTCGTGCTCTGCATCAGGTCGACCAGGTGCAGTGCGACGGCGTCGGCGAGCTCGGCCGAATCGGTGACCAGCATGGCGGCGGCCAGCTCGTCGTGCTCGGCCTGGCTGACCAGGTCGGCCGCGACGACGCCGGGGTCGGCGGACGCATCCGCGATGACCAGGATGTCGGTAGGGCCGGCCTCGGAGTCGATGCCGGTCACACCGCGCACGAGCCGCTTGGCGGCGGCCACATAGACGTTGCCGGGGCCGGTGACCAGCTGCACCGGATCCAGGCCGAGCCCGGGAACACCGTAGGCGAAGGCGCCGACCGCGCCGGCCCCGCCCATGGCGTAGATTTCGTCGATGCCGAGCAGGCCCGCCACGGCGAGGATGGTGGGGTGCACGCGTCCGTCGAAGTCGCTCTGCGGCGGCGACGCCAGCGCGATCGAGGAGACGCCGGCGATCTGGGCCGGAACCACGTTCATCACGACGCTCGAGGGGTAGACGGCTTTGCCGCCGGGAACGTACAGGCCGACCCGGTTGATCGGCTGCCAGCGCTGCGTGATGGTGGCGCCGTCGGCGATCGTGGTGGTCACCTGCGGCGGCACCTGGGCCGCGCTGGCGATGCGCACGCGACGGATCGTCTCCTCGATGGCCGTGCGCACCGTCGGGTCGAGCCCGGCCAGTGCCTCGGTGACGTGGGACGCGGGAACCCGCACATGGGACGGACGCACCCGGTCGAGGCGTTCCGCCTGGTCGCGGAGGGCATCCTCGCCTCTGGCCCGCACATCGTCGATCAATTCGGCTGCGACGTCGCTGGCCGCGGTCACGTCGGTGAGCGCACGCGGGACGGCTGCAAGCAATTCCGCCGGAGTGGGCCGGGTCCCTCGGAGGTCAATAGTCTGGATCATCGCGCACCAGCCTAGCCATCAACTCCCGTCCACCGGGAATAGGCTCAATGGCGAGGAGATTGATTCAGTCACATGAGCGACACCGAAGTACCCCAGCCCGCCACCGTACCGCTGGCCGAAGATCCCAATGCGCCGCTGGATCTGGCCGCCTTCAAACATTCCTTCCGGCGTCACGCCGCCGGTGTCGCGGTGATCACCGCGCTGCGCCCGGACGGCGCCCCGGTGGGATTCACGGCCACCTCGCTGGCGTCGCTGTCGTCGGTTCCGCCGCTGGCCACCTTCAACATGGCCCGGTCAGCCAGCACCTGGCCGGCGATCGCCGAGAGCGACCGGGTCGTCATCCACATCCTCGGGGCGCACAATCGTGCCGTCGCCGAGGTGATGTCGGGCCCTGTGAACCAGCGCTTCGTCGGCGACCACTGGCAGCCCGGACCCCACGGCCTGCCCGTGCTGAAGGGCGTCACCTCGTGGATGATCGGGCGAATCATCGAACGCACACTGGTGCACAACAGCGCCGTCGTGGTCGTGAAGATCGAGGAAGGCGGCATGGGCGAGAACGACGAGGCTCTGCTGTACTATGAACGCACCTACCGCGTGCCCGGCGCCCCGGCCTAGCCGTGTGACGGGGCTGCGCCGGCCTCGTCGCGCCGCCGGCGCCGCTCGGCCTCGGCCACGGCGGCCTCCTCCGGCGTGGGCGCGGT